>JBBDHW010000004.1 GCA_040880805.1 Acidimicrobiia bacterium
ACCGTCGTGCTTGGCGTGTCGTCGATCGATTCACACCCGTACCCCTGTCCCTGCCCGGCTACGTGCCCGAGAGTATACGCCACGCTCCGTGGTGAGAAAACCGCCGCGCTCAGCGGATCCGATCGGCCGACCTTGGTAACGCCAAAACGTGTCAGAGGTCACGGAGCCAGCCGCGGCGGCCGAGCTCGGGGTGGAGCACGTCGTCGCTCCAGAGGATCTGCCCGGTTGTCGTTTCCGGGTCGGCCAGCGCGAGTCGCACGGTCGCCTCGGCGAAGTCTTCGGGGCTCGCCCAGTCGGTCTCGCCGGAGGCGGCGACCAGATTGCCCGGCGTGATCACGGGCTCCGACGGGCTGAGCACGTTCACCGCGATGCCGAGCGGCGCCATCTCGACGGCGACCGCCTGCGTGAGATGGTGGAGCGCCGCCTTGTTCCCGCCGTGGCGATCGGGCCCAGGCGACCCGGCCGTTCGTAGGGACCCTCGCCGGGAACGAACGCGGCGAGCGAGCTGATGTTGACGATCGCGCCGCACCCCGCGTCGATCATGTCGGGGAGGACGAGTTGCATCAACCGGTACGACGCGAACAGACCGACCTCGAAGTGGAGGCGGAAGCCCTTCAGTGGGAAGTCGAGGAACGAGCCTGGGCCGAGCCGCGCGTCGCGAGCCGGTGGAGTCGTCCGACGCGGCTTCTCGGCGACATTTGCACCGGCGGTCGTCGGCGGCCGCCCGGGCACGGTGACCGCCGCGTTGTTGACGAGCAGCGTGATCGGCCCGAGTTCGGCGCGCGCGACGTCGACCAGAGGCTCGACGTCGTCGGGCTGCGCGAGGTCGGCGCGGATCGCGAGCGCGCGGCCACCTTCGGCTTCGATCTCGGCAACCGTCTCGTGCACCGTTCCCGGCAGCCGCTCGTCCCAGACCGCTTCAGTCCGCGCCGCGACCGCGACGGACGCTCCTTCACGCGCGAACGCCAGCGCGATCGCCTTCCCGATGCCGCGGCTCGCGCCCGTGACGATGGCGGTCCGTTCCGCCAGCCGGCCTGTCATGTGCCCTGCTTGCGCTGCTCACGCGACCGCGCGAGTACCGCCTCCCGATACTGGGCGATGTCGGACTCCGACGTGCTCAGCGACCCGCCGCGCTGGTGCTCGGCGTGGATGCGCCGCGCTTCCTCGATGGGCACGCCCGTACTCGCGTCCCAGTCGCGTCGCATCCGGGCGACCATCTCACGGTCCTGTTCGGCGATCGCCCGCGCGAGCTCGAGCGCGTAGGGCACCAGCTCGTCGTGCGGCACCACGTGGTTGGCGATCCCGATGCGCTCCGCGGTCGCGGCGTCGACGAAGTTGCCGGTCAGCGACATCTCGCGCGCCCACGCCATGCCGACACGGCGCGGCAGGTCGACGAGCACGGGACCGGGATAGACACCGACGCGAAGATGCGTGTCGGCGAACGCGGCGCGCTCGGACGCGACGATGAAGTCACACGCGAGCGCGAGCTCGAAGCCGCCGGTGACCGCCGGCCCGTTCACCGCCGCGATCGTCGGTACCGCCGACTCGGCCACCGTCTGGTTGAACGGCGGGAGGTCGGTCATGCTCTCGGTGCCGAGGCTGCGGAGGTCGAGGCCGGCACAGAACGCGGGATCGGCCCCCGTGATCACGATCACCGCCGCGTCCTGCGAATCGCGCACGGCGTCGGACGTGGCCGCGGCGAGCGCCACGTTCATCGCGTTGCGCGATTCGGGCCGGTTGAGCACGATCAGCGCGACGTCACCGTCGCGCGAGAGGTGCACGATCTCGGCCATGTCAGGCGCGGGTATCGCCCGGGATGACGCGGTCGGTGAAGGAGTAGACCGCGTTGAAGCAGTCAGCCGGATCGAGCGTGAACGCGTCACCGCTTCGATCGGCGATACCGACACCCACCTTCTCGACATGGCGTTCGGCGGCGTCGAGGTCGCGCACGGTGAACGTGACCGCGTGAGGTAATTCGCCGTTCTGCTCGAGATCCCGCGCGAGCAGCGAGCCCGACCGTGTCGGTTTCGCGAGCTCGACGACGGTCTCGGTGCCGACGAACACGAACACGCTCTCCGCGTCGGCGGACGATGCCTCGTGGATCACGCGGCCCGCGAGCGCGTCCTCGTACAGCGCGCGTGCGCAATCGAGATCGGTGGCGATCGTGGTGAAGTGCGAGACGTGTTCGATGCCGAGTGGGTGCTCGTCACGCCACCACGAACCGGACCAACCGGGCGTGAACCGCGGATCGTGTGCGCGCCAGAGCTCGTTGAGACCGACGAACTCGATCTGACCGAACGTATCCTTGGGATGGGTAAAGATCGTGTTCCCGGGATCCACGTCACCGTCTGGGAACATTCCGCCGCCGGGCTTCGCGATCCGGGCGCCTCGCGCGCGCAGTCGGTCGAAGAGCGGCTTCACGTCGGGTTCGTCGACGTACCACGCGAGCGAGTGGAAGTGCTGCCGGAAGCGGCCGTGGAACTTCGGAAGCGGCGCCTGCCGGTGTTCCGGTGCCGCGCTCGGCTCGATCACTTCGATCATGAAGTCGCCGATCATCGACAGTGATGCCCAGCGCTTTTCGAAGTCGGCGTACCCCTTGGGCTGGAAGCACCGGGGCGAGAACAGCGCGTCGTACCAGGCGTCGACCTCGTCCATGTCGTCGACCACGTGGATCAGGTGGAAGAACTCCCTGATCGGCATCGCTACATCGCGCGGCGCGGATCGAGCGTGCCCTCGACGCCGCGAACCATGCTGTCCTGCGCGAACGTGGAGACGAGCTGCCCGTCTTCGGTGAACACCGCGCCGCTCCCGTTCACCCGGCCCCGTCCTGCGTACGTGGCCTCCTGCGCGACCAAGAGCCACTGGCCGATGTCGAACCGCTCGTGGAAGTGGCACGTGTGGGCGATGACGCCGGTGGACACGGTCCGGTGCGCGTCGCCGATGTTGACGACGTCGGAGTGCGGACGCATCGCCAGGCCGATGATCATGCCGGGCTGGCACCAGGACAGGATCGCCTGGTTCGCGGCGACCGAGTCGTAGGACTCGGGGTTGCGCATCCAGAAGCCCATCGCGGGAACGCCGTCGGGCGTGGTGGCTTTCGGGTCGTCGAGGGTGCGCGTCTCCACGCCCGGGTACACGAGCGCACCGGCGTCGGGCGCGAGCGCGTCCGGTCCGGGAACATCCGGCATCGTCGGGCCGTGCCGCATGAGGTCGGGTTCGATGGTGTTGAGCAGCACGAGGCTCCGCGACAGCAGGCGCTCGCCCTGCCGCGCGGTGATCGTGTCGCTCCCCCACGCACGACCCGAGTGCATCGACTCGAGCGAGAGCTCCATCGGGCCGCCGCTGTACGTGCCGGCCCGGGCGAAGATCGCGTGAATCGATTTCACGTCCTTGCCACTGTCGACCGCGCGGTCGGACGCCATGATCATCTGCGCGAGAATCTGGCCGCTGAACACGACGTCGCGCCCTTCGGGATCGTCCGCCGGGTGTGGCGCCGCGTAGCGACCGTCGCCCAGGTCTCCGAGTTGCAGCACTGCGGGGAGCTCAGCCATGCCATTTCCTTCGGCTCGCGGGCGCGGAACGCTACCAGCGGTACAGACTGGGATCCCCCAGGCGCGCGCCGGGTCCTCGTCAGTGGTATTGGCGAATGACGATCGCGGGCGGGAAGAGGTACGGCAGGACGATGTACTCGATCCACACGCCACTGTCGTCAACTGCGGCGAACATGGTCTCCCACGCCTCGTACGAGTCCCGTGTGACGACGACCCACTCGCTCACGAATGCGCTACTTGGCCTGTTCCTCTTCGAGCTTCTGCTCGATGAAGTCACCCTCGTCGGGGAGCAGTCCTGCGTCAGCGAGGCGGCGGATCTCTCGAGACCAAGCGCGGGCCAAGGCGTCCTCTTCGGGGCTGCGGTCCGCTGCTGGGCCCGGCCGGCTCGTCGACGCCATCGTCACGCCCTTCTCTCTCACCACCCTACTGGGCTCGGGCTTCGCGGGAGCCCACCGTCAGACTCGACCCACTTGGCATCGCCCACGAGCGCCTGCGTGAACGTGGCGTACTCGTCGATGCCAGCCACCGTGAATGCCGCTCCCGCGTTCGCGCCCGTGCGGGAGCGCTCTCTCTGGCTCTGTCGGGGATCTCGCGCTCGCGCCCGCCGCCGACTGACGCCGAGGCGGGCGTGATCAGGCCGACTCGATGAGCTCGCGAGTGAGCTGCGCGACCGGGTTCTCGACCGCCATCTCGGGAACACCCATCGATTCCGCGAGGCGAACCATCACCAGGCAGAACTGGAATCCCCCGAGCCGTTCGTAGAAGTCGACGTTTGTGGCGGGTCGACCGCGCAGCCGTTCCCATTCGGCGATCGTCTCGTCACGGTCGAGCATCCCCTCGGGCAACGGCACGCCGGTGCCCTCGGTGTGAAAGCGCTGGAGGAACACCCACCAGCCGAGATCCGATTCGCTGTTGCCGAGCGACACCATCTCCCAGTCGAACACGCCGATCACGTCGGTACCGCGGAACATCTCGTTGCCGGGACGCGCGTCGCCCCAGCACAGCTCGACGTGCGCGCCGTCGTCCGGCCAGTTCGCGTCGAGCCACTTCCACGCGTGGTCGATCACGGGGTGGGGCTCGTTTTTCGTGGTCCAGCGCCGGTAGTTGTCGAGGTAGTTGTGGCGCTGTTCCGGGCCGAGTGCGCCGTGGTGCGCCTGGTCGAGGTAGTCGAAGCCGACTGCGCGCCAGTCGACTGCGTGCACGCGCGTCATCGCTTCGATCGCGTTGCGATGCCACCGTCGACGAGCGTCGGCGTCCATCTCCATCACGAACCCGACGGTGGTGTACGGCGGGCTGTCGCCCGGCACGAGCCCGTGGAGCCGGTCCATCACGAAGAACGGCCGGCCGAGGACTGCGGGATCGGCTTCGGCCCACCGCATCCTCGCCACCGGAACGTCGGTGTGCTCCCCGAGCAGTTGCATCGTGCGGAACTGCTGGTTCACGAGGTCGGCTTCGGGGAAGAGCACGTTGCTGGGTGCCTGGCCGCGTACGACGAGCTCCACTTCTTGGTCACCATCGTGGTCGGTCCATGCTGCGTCTACGAGGAACGTTTCGTTCGAGAACCCGCTCGTCTGCGGGATCACCACGTGGAGGATCCGCACGTCGCGCGCGTCGGGCATCTGCCGTGCCATCCACGGCCCGAGCGCAGCCTCGAGCTCCTCGGGCTCGAGCTGTCCTGCGACCGGCATCAACGCCCCTCGTACGTGGCCGGGCGCTTCTCCACGAACGACTGCACACCCTCTTGGAAGTCGGCGGTCCGCATGAGCTGACGGAGCTCTGCCATCACGAAGTGCGCGTTGGCCTCGAACGTGGAGTCCATTGCGAACCGCATGCCGCGCTTGGCCGCCGCGACCGCGAGCGGCGGGTTCGCCGCGAGCTCGTCGGCCCATCGACGCGCTTCGGCCATGAGCTCGTCGGGCGCGACGACCGTGTTGCACATGCCGAGCCGCTCGATCTCGCGCGCGTCCAGCTTGCGTGCAAGCAACACCACCTCGCAGGCCTTCTGCCACCCGATCAGTCGGGGCAGCAGCCATGTACCCCCGCTCTCGGGGACGAGGCTGCGGCGCACCGGCGACACGAAGCTCGCCTGTTCGGAGGCAATGAGCAGGTCGCAGCCGAGGGCGAGGTCCATGCCGTAACCCGAGGCAGGGCCGTTGAGCGCGCAGATCACGGGTGTGTCGATGCGGCGCAGCACGAAGGGCGGGTGCTCGCTGATCGCGATACCGGTGGTGCTCCCGCCCTCGCCGATGCCCGCGGTCCTCGAGGCGACGTCTTGGAGGTCGAGTCCCGAACAGAACCCGCGACCGGCGCCGGTGAGGATGATCGCCCGCACCTTGCGGGTGTGCTCGCAACGGAGCAACAGCTCCGAGAGCTGGGCGAGCATGTCGGTGCTGATCGCGTTGAGGCGCTCGGGCCGGTTGAGCGTGATGAGCCCGACGTACCCGTCGTGCTCGAAGAGGACGTCGGTCTCGCTCATGGCTCGCGGCGCGTGATGTTCTGCAGCTCGATCGTGAGCGGCAGCGCGAACCCGATGTACACGCTGGTGAGTGTGTACTCGTGCACGGGACCGCGCGTGATACGCGAGTGGATGTCGGTGACGCGGACGCGGTCGTCAGTTTCCTGCCGCTTCTTCGCCTTGGCGACGATCTCTTCGATCTCTTCGCAGGTCGACACCTGGAGACCGAAGTGGTCGACCGTCGTCGCGGTCGACGCGTCACCGGGCACCAGGAACACGAACTGCCCGAACTCTCCCGTGTACATGATGAGGGGGTTCCCCTGTTCCCCCGTGTTGTCACCTTCGGTCCACCCGAACACGTCGCCGTAGAAATCGAGGATCTCCTTGCGACCGTTGTCGTCGAGCAAGTCTCGATCCATGGTGATCGCCACGTGGTTGAGTCGCGGCCTGTACTCCGGTTCGGCACTCATGCTGTCCCGCTCTCGGCGCTCCGCGCCGGGCCGCTCAGGCCCCGCTTCGCTGCTCGCCGGGATACCCGGCTCGCGGCCGCTCCGCTCATGCTGACACCTCCGGTCGGATCATGACCTTGCCTGGTACCTCGCCCCTCGCGCAACGCTGCATCACGTCGAAGAGGCCGTCGAGCAACACGTCGACCGGCTCGATGAGCTCGTCGAGCGGCATCCTGCCCGACGCGAGCAGATCGAGCGCGGGGCCGAAGCCTTCGGCGTCGTAGTTGAACGCCCCGACGATGGTGCTCTCGAGGATGATGACGCGGTTGTGGTTCACGCGCGGGTACTTCATGCTCGTACCGACGAACACGAGCGTGCCGGCGTAGTCGAGCTGGTCGAGCCCCGCCTCGGCGGCCTCGCCGCGTCCCGAGCACTCGAACACCACGGAGTACGGCTCGGCGGCGCGGGCTCCGCGGCTCGCGGGCGGGAGCTCGTCGGGCGAGATCACGCGCGCCGCGCCGACCGCGAGCGCGCGCTCACGCCGCGCCGGTGCCGGCTCCGACACGGTGATGTCGTCCACGCCCTTCGCCTTCAGCACCGCAGTGACGAGCATCCCGACCGGCCCGGCGCCGGTGACGAGCACGCAGTCTTCGGGCGTGACCCCCGAGAGCGTGACGGCGTGGATCGCGACGGCGGTGGGCTCCGTGAGCGCCGCGTCCCTCGTCGACAGTGAGTCGGGTATCCGCAGGAGCCGGTCCGCCGACACGGTCGTGTACTGAGCGAACGCCCCCCGGTGCCCACCGCCCGGGTCCGCCATCTGCGGACGGTTGAGGCAGACCGACGGCCGGCCCCGACGGCACGCTCGGCACTCGCCACACCCTGGGCCCGGTCCGGCGACGACGCGGTCGCCTGGCTTCCACCCGGTCACGTTGTCGCCCACCGCGGCGATGGTGCCCGCCCATTCGTGACCGAGGCCCGACCCCGGCCTCCCCATGTTCTCGAGGACGAGGTGGAGGTCCGTGCCGCAGATGCCGCAGTGCGACACCGCGATGCGGACCTGGTCCGGTCCGAGCCCGGGCACCTCCACGCGCTGCACCTCGATCGCACCATCGCCCAGATACACAACTGCCGGCATCGTCTCCATGGGACCAAGCGTTGCACAACTCGCCCGGACGCGCCCGGGCCGACCGGCCGCGGCACCGTTCGGGAGCGGCGTAGGCTCACCCGCAGACGTGGCCGAGGAGACTTGACTCCGAGGAGGAATTGCCATGAGTGAGCACGGTCCGCAGGTCGGAACGCCCGCCATCGAGTCGGTCGGCCCGATCACGTTCGGTCCCGACAACGTGTTGTTCGTCGCCGACAACGTCACCGCGAACGTGTTCGCCATCGCCGTATCCGACGAGGGTGGCGCCGACGACGACGCGAGCGGCGTGGATGCGTTCGACCTCGACGACATCGACACGTTGCTCGCGGCCTTCTTGGGCTGCGGCGTCGATGACGTGATCATCCGCGACCTCGCCGTGCACCCGCGCACCCACAACGTCTACCTCTCGGTGATGCGCGGTCGCGGCAACGAGGGGACCCCGTTGCTCGTCAAGATCGACCACCGGAGCGGTTCGTTGGCCGACGTTCCACTCGACGACGTGGCGTTCTCGCAGGTTGCCATCGCGAACGCACCGAGCGAAAGCGACGAGCGCACCGACGTCCAGTTCGCCGAACCGCCGGAGGGCGAAGAAGTCGAGATTGCTGGACACACTCTCCGCTTCGCCCGCCCGCCGGCACGCACAGCCACCGTCACCGACATGGCCTACGTCGACGGCATGCTCATCGTCGCCGGCATGTCGAACGAAGAGTTCTCCTCGACGCTTCGGCGCATCCCGTTCCCGTTCACCGGCGAGATCGCCGACAGCAACCTCGAGATCTTCCACGTGTCGCACGGGAAGTGGGAGACCGCCGCACCGATCCGCACGTTCGTGCCCTACGACGCGGGCCGGAGCATCCTCGCCAGCTACACCTGCACGCCGCTCGTGCACTTCTCGCTCAACGACCTGGCGTCGGGTGCCCAAGCCAAGGGACGCACGGTCGCGGAGTTGGGTGCCATGAACCAGCCGCTCGACATCGTGTCGTACACGTTGGGCGGCAACGAGTACCTCCTGATCGCGCACAGCACGCACCCGTTGATGAAGATCGCGTGCAACGACATCGACACCCAGGAAGCGCTCACCGAGCCGCGCGAGCCGCGTGGCGTGCCACGTGAAGAGATCGACATTCCCGGCGTGAAGAAGCTGGCCAACTTCAACGGCGACTACGTGCTCGCGATGCAGCGCGACGAGTCGGGAACACGTCATCTTCGTTCGCTGAAGACGGCGTCGCTCTGACCGTCGAGTCGAACGCGGTCGTTTGCGGCTCGCATGGTCGTGCCACCAGGGCGATGACTGCCTGCGGCTGACGGGCTGGTCGCCCCGCGCGCTCCACTCCCTGCGCGCCATGCCTGAGACCGACCTCGCGCGCCGACTGCCCGTCTACGCGACTGAGCTGGTCGGGCCCTCGTCTCCCACCCTGCCGGCGCCGCCAGGAGTCGGAGGGCGCTACGACGTCGACGACGATGCCGTGTGCTTCCTGCCGAAGTACCCGTTCCTCGCCGGCACGTCGTACACGGTGCTCGTCCACCACTCGGTCGACCGCGACGACGGCGTGATCACGTTCGAGCTCGAGGACTTCGAGCCGGTCACGATCCTGCGTCCCCTCGCGTCGTCCGAACCGACGACGCGAGTGGTCGAGATCTATCCGACGGCCGCCAGCCTTCCTCGCAATCACCTCCGGTTCTACGTGCACTTCTCGAACCCGATGAGCGAGGGGTTCGTGGACGCCCACGTCCACGTCGTGCGCGCGGACACCGGCGAACCACTCGTTGCCGCGTTCCTCCCCATGGAACACGAGCTGTGGGATCCGGAACGGCGGCGGGTGACCATCCTGTTCGATCCGGCGCGCATCAAGCGCGGGCTCGCCCCGCACGAGGAAGCGGGATACGCGTTACGCGAGGGTGTACCTGTGGCGCTCGTCGTCGCCGACGACTTCGTCGACGCCGACGGCCGGCAACTCGCCTCCGGTAGTTCCCGCCGCTACGACGTGAGCGGCGACGTCCACAAGCGGGTAGACCCGAACGAGTGGGAGCTCGCGTCACCGGCCGGCGGCACGCTCCGTCCTCTGGTCGTTCGCTTCGACCGTCCTCTCGACCACGCGCTGCTCCACCGGTGCCTCGCAGTCGTCGACGGCAACGATCGCCGAGTGGCCGGGCGCGTCTCCGTGCCGGCCGGCGAAGGATCCTGGGCGTTCACCCCGACAACACCCTGGCCACGCGCCGGCCTCCGGCTGATCGTCGACACCACGCTCGAGGACCTGGCCGGCAACTCCGTCGCGAGAGTCTTCGATCGTGACCTCTCCGACGCCGACCACGCGCCAATCGCGGTCGGTGAGTGGATCAGTGTTGCGATTGGGTCGTGACCGCGATTGCGATGAGCTTGGCGACGTCGGGTGTGTCACCGCGGAAGTCGTAGGGCAGGTCGGCACCGAGCAGGCGCGTGAACCGCGAGTCGTTCGCGATCAGCCGCTCGATGTCGTCGGGGTCGTACGCCTCGAACGCCCGGATGTGCGGCCGGGAGAAGCTCGTGTGGAGCGCGATCCGGCGGCCGGGCGCGGTGCGCTCGCCGCTCCGGTGCCACGTGTGTCCCGTCCACAGCACGATGGACCCTCGCGGCGCGACCACGGGCACTGCTTCTTCCAGCCCTTCACCCGGCCGGGGATGGCGGTACCGGTGGTTGCTGCCCGGCACGAGGTGCGTCGATCCCAGCTCGCCGTCGAAGTCGTCGCAGCACCAGATCGCGGTGGCGACGTGGACCTGCGGCGGGAACGGATCGGGGAAGAACTGGTTGTCGGCATGCAGCGGACCAGCGCGTGCTCCGTGTTCGAGGATGCTCCCAGTCGCGACCTGGGCCACGTACCCCTCGCCGAGGAGGTAGCCCATCAAGGCCGTGAGCTTCGGCGTGAGCACCGCCTCGGCAACCGCGTCGCTCCGGCACAGGAGCCGGTAGACCATCGAGGTGTTCGGGCCGAAGTTGAACGGCTCCTCGCCCTTCGCCCGCACCGCGTCGGTCACTTCGATGATCCCCGCCCGCACGCGGTCGAAGAGCTCGAGCGGAGCCGCGTCTGCCACCACGGTGTACCCGAGCGCGTCGAGCTCGGCCACGTTGCGTTCGAGGCCGTTCGCCCTGACCCGCTCGAGCAGGCGGGCGTGCAGATCGACTGCCGTCGACGAATGGGTGAACCGGCCGAACCCGTTCGTGTCGCCGTCCATTGCGGCCTACGTTAGGCGTCCGATGAGCAGCACCTTCACCACGCTTCGCGTCGAGCGGTCCGCGCACGTCCTCACCGTCACGCTCGACCGCCCGCAGCAGCGCAACGCGTTCGACTGGACCATGCGGGGAGAGCTCACCGAGCTCTGGACCGACGTCCGTGACGACGACGACGTGCGCTGCGTCGTGGTGACCGGCGCAGGCACGGCGTTCTGTTCGGGCATCGACGTGGGCGACCTCGACGACGAGCGTCGTCCCGCGGGTGAGGGCATCGACGACGAAATCGCGTTCCTGCCGGGCCGGCGCATCCACGTACCGGTCGTGGCGGCGGTGAACGGCGTCTGCGCCGGCGGCGGTCTGCACTTCGTGGCCGACGCCGACATCGCGATCGCCGGCGACAACGCCTGGTTCACCGACCCGCACGTCACCGTCGGCCAGGTGAGCGGCATCGAACCGGTGTCGCTCGGGCTGCGCGTTCCCCTGAATGCGCTCGCCCTCCTCGCGCTCTGCGGGCGCAACGAGCGCTGGGACGCGCGACGCGCGCTCGAGCTCGGCCTGGTGTCCGAAGTGCTGGAGCCCGACCGCCTGCTCGAGCGCGCCAGCGAGATCGCGACGGCGATCGCGGCTGCCTCACCCACCGCGGTGCGCGCGACCCGCGACGTCATCCGCCGCTTCGAAGCTTCGGTCGTCGGGCCGTGGATGGCCGACGGATGGGACGCCGTGCAGCGCCATTGGGACCACCCCGACTCCGACGAGGGCCCGCGCGCATTCGTCGAGCGCCGCGACCCGGACTGGCGGTAATGGACTTCGACTTCGGCGCGGATGCCGACGCGCTGCGCGCCGAACTGCGATCTCTCATCGCCGCCGAGGTCCCGGCCGACTTCCTCGGCGCGTTCACCGACGACCCGAACGACCTGGCAATCGCGCAGCGTTTCTGCGCGCGACTGGCGGCTGAACGCCTCCTCACGCTCGCGTGGCCGGTCGAGTACGGCGGCCGCGGCGGTTCGGTGTGGGACCAGACCGTCGTCCGCGAGGAGATGTGGGCACACCACGAGCCGCGCGGCGCGCAGTACATGGGCGTCAACTGGGTGGGTCCGGCGATCATGGCGTTCGGCACCGACGAGCAGAAGGCGCTGCACCTCCCTGCCATCGGCGCCGGTGAGGTCATCTGGTGCCAGGGGTTCAGTGAGCCCGACGCGGGCTCCGACCTCGCGTCCCTCCGCGCGAAGGCGGTGGCGGTCGACGGCGGCTGGAAGATCACCGGGCAGAAGATCTGGACGTCGTACGCCGAGATGGCGCAATGGTGCGTGCTCGCCGCGCGCGTGGGCAGCGGCGAGAAGAAGCACGACGGCATCACGCTGTTCCTCGTTCCGATGGACACCCTCGGGATCACGGTGCGCCCGATCGCGAGCTCGCTCGGGCGGCACCACCTCAACGAGGTGTTCTTCGACGACGTGGTCGTCGACGACAATGCGGTGCTCGGCGGAGTTGGCAACGGGTGGCAGGCGATCCGGCACGCGCTCGCCTTCGAACGCGTCGGCATCGCGCGGTACGCGCGCTGCGACCGGTTGCTGTCGGCCCTCGAAGCCGAGCTCGGCGACGGCTTCGACGAGCTCCCGCACGCGGTGCGCGCATCCTGGACCCGAGCGTTGGTAGCCGTGCGCGTCGCGCGACTACTCGCCTACCGCGCCACGCACCTCCAGGCGGAAGGCACCCCGGCCGACACGGCCGCGAGCGTCGCCCGCATCGCAGTGACGCAGGCGGACCAGCTCGTCGCGGAAGCGCTGTTCCAGGCCCTCGACAGTTCCAGCCTGCGCGACAAGGCGAGCGGCGCGGTGCTCCACGGCGCGGTGGAGGATCACTACCGGTACGCGCAGGCGGCAACTGTCGCGTCAGGGACGATCGAGATCCAGCGCATGATCGTCGGCCGGTCGACCGTGGGCCGCGCCTGATGGACCCCGTACTCCCCGACTACATCGTCGAGCTGGCCGCGACCGCACGGCGCGCCTTCGCCGAGCTCGGCGGCGTCGACCTCGCGCGTCAAGCGGAAGCCGACCCGCGTGCACGCGAGCTCGCGGGCGACGCGCTCGCTGCGCTCGGCGCGCTCGACATCGACCCGCTGGCCGACGCCGACCAGGCGCTCGCCGCGCTCGCGTTGTGCCGCGAGGCAGGACGTGTAGCGCTTCCGTACCCACTCGAGGCAATGCTCTGCCGGCACGACGGCGCGGTCGTCGTGCTCGTGGACCCCGCCGATCCTCTGGTCGACCACGCTGATCTCCTCGACCCGATGCTCGCGGTCGACCTTGCCGGTCAGGTGCATCACGCGACCGTCGCAGGCCCGGCATTGGGCTCGCGCCTCGGTCCGTTCGCGGTCCCGGTCGAGCTGCAACCGCACGACGGCTTCGCCGACGTGGACGCTCCCGCGACGATCGCGTGGGCGCTGTCGTCGGCGACGGTGCTGGGTTACGTAGAAGGGGCCGTCGACCTCTGCGTCGAGCATGTGCGCACCCGGCACCAGTTCGATCAACGACTCGCCGACTTCCAGGCGGTGCAGTTCCAGATCGCCGACGCCGTGGTCGCGGCAAGCGGCTTGGCCGAGCTCGCGCTGTTCACGGTCTGGCGGATCAGCGAGCTCGGCGCCGGCGCGCGCGTCGATGCGTTGGCCCTCCGACTCCACGCGGCCGACGTCGCGCGCACCGCGATGCGAACCGCGCAACAGTTGCACGGAGCATCCGGAGTCGCCGAGGAGTACGACGTGTCGGTGCTGTGCCGCCGCGTGCAGGCGACCCTCCGCTCCCCGGTGTCGTCGGAGCGCAACCTCGATACGCTCACCGCCGCGATCAGGCAGGAGGGCTTCGCTTCGTTGTTCCCGCACGGCCGCGAACGGGTGAGCACGTGACCCTCGCCCCGATCGAACTCGGCCGTCTGCACGGTCCGTTCCCGGTCACCCTCGATCGCGAGGTGATCCGCCGGTACGCGGCCGCGACCAACGACCCGAACCCCTGCTACCGCGACGGATCGGCCGTCCCGGTGGCGTTCCCGGTGAGCCTGGTGTTCGACGCGCAGACCGCGGGTAACTCCGGTATCCCGCGCGAGGCCTTTGGCATGGCGCGCGCCGTCGTCCACGGCGAGCACGATCTCGTGCTGCACCGCGCGCTCGTGCCCGGCGAAGACCTCGCGATCTTCTCGGAAGCGTCGAGCGTACGGGTCACCCGCGCCGGTACGGGTGTCGTGCTCCGGATCGAGATGCGCGACACGTCCGACGAGATCGTTGCCGAACAGTGGTGGAAGACGTTCTTCGCCGGCGCAGTGCTCGGCGAGGACCGAGGGCCGGAGCCACCCGACCACACGTTTCCCGAGTCGGCACGGGAGGAACGGGTCGGGCAGTACGTCGTACACGTCGACGTCGACCAGCCCACCCGTTACGGGGAGGTCTCCGGCGACTGGTCGCCGCACCACTTCGACCGCGCGGTCGCGCAGGCCGAAGGGTTCTCCGGCGTGTTCCTGCACGGTCTGTGCACGATGGCGATGTGCGGCCAGGCCGTGGTCGAGACGGTTGCCGGCGGCGACCCCACCCGCGTGCGGCGGCTGGCGGTGCGGTTCGCGTCCCCGACCATGCTCGACGACAACCTCGTCGTCGAGATTTTCCGCGCGAGCCCGACCACCTTCGCGTTCGAAGCCACGTGCGCGGGGGCAACAGTGATCAAACACGGGTGGGCAGAGCTGCGCTGAACGCGCTTCTTGGAGGTCTCGGATGACGGCTGATACAGAGTTCGGCGGTGTGATCGGGCGGGATTGGAGCGACTCGACGCCGTGGTGGAGATCCGAGCGCGAGCCACCGCCCGACGCGCCGAACGTGCTGCTGATCGTCCTCGACGATACCGGCTTCGCGCAGCTCGGCTGTTATGGCTCCGACATCTCCACGCCGAACATCGACCGGCTCGCCGCGGGCGGCGTGCGGTTCTCGAACTTTCACACCGCCGCGCTGTGCTCACCGACGCGCGCGTGCCTGCTCACCGGTCGCAACCATCACAGCAACGGCATGGGCCGGGTCGCCGACCTCGCCATGGGCTTCCCGGGCTACTGCGGTGACATCCCACGCGCGAACGGGTTCCTCTCCGAGATCCTCCGACCCCACGGCTACGCGACCTATGCCGTCGGCAAGTGGCACCTCACACCCGACGACGAGACGCACATGGCGGGCGATCGCAGCACCTGGCCGCTCGGTCGCGGCTTCGACCGCTGGTACGGCTTCCACGGCGGCGAGACCCACCAGTTCGTGCCCACGCTCTATTGCGACAACCACTCGGTGCAACCGCCGCGCACGATGGCCGAGGGCTACCACCTGAGCGCCGACCTCGCCGACCGTGCCATCGAGTTCCTGTCCGACCAGCGCAACGCCGACCACGAGCAGCCGTTCTTCCTCTACTTCGCCACGGGCGCATGCCACTCGCCCCACCACGCGCCGCAGGACTGGATCGACCGCTACCGCGGCCAGTTCGACGACGGGTGGGATCGTTGGCGCGAGCGCACGCACGCGCGCCAGCTCGAGGCGGGGATCATCCCGCCGGGAACCGCGCTGTCACCGCGCCCGGAGTGGGTCCCGGCGTGGGACGACCTCCACGAGCCCGACCAGCGAGTCGCGGCCCGCTTCATGGAGTGCTTCGCCGCGTTCCTCTCATACACCGACGCGCAGATCGGCCGGCTCATCGACTTCCTCGAAGAGACCGGCGACCTCGACGACACGATGATCGTGCTCGTGTCCGACAACGGCGCGAGCTCCGAAGGCGGCGCGACCGGTTCCATCAACGACATCCGGATGGTGAACCGCGACCCGGCCGGGCGCAAGGAGATGCGCGACCGCATCGACGAGCTCGGCGGGCCCACGTTGCACAACAACTATCCGTTCGGCTGGACGATGGCCGGGAACACGCCGTTCCGGCGGTGGAAGCGCGAAGTGCACGAGGGCGGCGTGGCCGACCCGTGCATCGTGCGCTGGCCACGGCGCTTCGCGCACAAGGGTGGCGGCATGCGCCGCCAGTTCGCGCACGCGATCGATGTGTTCCCAACCGTGCTCGAGCTCGTGGGCATCGACGCGCCCGAGGAGCTCGGCGGCGTCGAGCAGCGCTCGGTCGAGGGCACGAGCTTCGCCTACCTGCTCCCCGACGATGCTGCCCACGCGCCCGAACAACACCACACGCAGTACTTCGAGATGTTCGGGTCCCGCGGGCTCTATCACCGCGGTTGGAAGGCAGTGACGTTCAAGTCGCTGGGCACGCCCTACGGCGGCAACGACTTCGACACCCCGTTCGACGACGACGTGTGGGAGCTGTACCACGTTGCCGAGGACCCGTCCGAGACACGGGACCTCGCCGATGCCGAGCCCGAGCGACTCGCGTCGCTCGTGGAGATGTGGTGGGAGGAAGCTGCTTGCTACCAGGTGCTTCCCCTGAGCAACCGTGTGTGGGACGCGATCCTGAACCCGCGACCGCGTCGGCTGCGATCGCAGGATCGGTACGTGTATCGGCCGTTCGGCGCGCCCGTGCCGGAGAGCGTCGCGGTGATCGTGCGCAATCGCTCGCACACCATCTCCGCCCACGTCGAGCTGCCGGACGGGATCGTCGCCGAAGGCGTGCTGCTGGCGCTCGGGTGCGTCCTGGGTGGGTTCTCGTTCCACGTGAAGGACGGCCGGCTCCGCTACGTGCACAACTTGTACGGCAAGGATCGTTATGTCGTCACCTCGGACACCGTGATCGGACCGGGGCCTCACACGCTGGAGTTCCGGTTCACGAAGACGGGCGACTCGACCGGAATCGGCGCGCTCTACTGCGACGGTGAGCAGGTCGGTGAAAGCGAGATCCCGCGGTTTACACCCACGTCCTTCAACGGCACCGGTGCCGGCTTGAGTTGCGGCTACGAGCTCGGACCCGCCATCGGCGACGACTACGACGCGCCGTTCCGTTTCAACGCGACGCTGCACCGTGTCGAGGTCAACGTGAGCGACGAGCCGCGCGTCGATCCGCGCGCTCGTTTCGAAGCAATCATGTCGGAGCAGTGACGATGCCGTCGACACCCTTGTCCATCGGCCTGCACGACCCGGCGACCTACGCGCATGGGTTTCCGTACGAGGCGTTCCGCGAGTTGCGCGACAACGAACCGATCTCGCACCACGATCATCCAGCCTGGGAACGTGGCTACTGGGTCGCGACGCGCCACGCTGACGTGCAGCGGGTTTCTCGTGACTGGACCGCGTTCAAGAACGCGCCGCATCCCTTCCTCCCCGACACCGGTCAGTTCGGTGACGACGATCAGGGTGAGTCCCTGCTGCTGATCAGCCTCGACCCGCCCGAGCACTCCAAGCTGCGGAAGATCATCAGCAACGGCTTCACGCCTCGCCGCATCAACGACCTCGCCGGTCACGTGAAGGCCAGAGTCGACTCCGTCATCGATTCGGTTGCCGATCGCGGTGAATGTGACCTCGTGAAGGACATCGCGCTCTGGCTGCCTCTGCACGCGATCGCCGACCTCGTCGGCGTTCCCGAGGAAGACCGGAAGCAAGTGTTCGAATGGACCGAGCTCACCTTCGGGTTCGATCCGTCGGTGCCGCCCGAGGAGCAGATGAACGCCGCGACATCGATGTTCGCGTACGCGGATGCGATGTGCGCCGAGCGTCGTGCACAACCGCGCGACGACCTGATGACCGTGCTGCTCGAAGCCGAGGTGGACGGCGACAAGCTCACCGACATGCAACTGGCGGCCTTCTTCATGCTGCTCCAGAACGCGGGCTCCGAAACCACGCGTAACCTCATCACCACCGGCACGCTTGCACTGTTGCAGCGACCCGATCAGCTGGAATGCCTCCGCGCCGACCCGTCACTGCTCCCCGTCGCGATCGAGGAGCTCTTGCGGCACACCACCCCGGTGATGTCGTTCACGCGGACGGCCACCCGCGATACCGAGATCGCCGGACAGGAGATCCGTGAGGGCGACCACGTGCTCATGGTGTACGCGTCGGCCAACCGCGACGAGCGTGCCTTCGACAATCCGGACGACATCGACATCGCGCGCGAGCCCAACGACCACGTCGCGTTCGGCGCCGGTGGCCCGCACTTCTGCCTCGGTGCACACCTGGCCCGGCTCGAGAGCACGTTGATGTTCGAGGAGATCCTGACGCGCTTCGAGGGACTCGAGGTCACCGCCGACCCGGCCACACTCCCCCGCGTCTACTCGAACCTCATCGACGGCTTCGCCGAGATGCCGGTCCGCTGGTCCGCGGTGCGCTGATCCGCGTGCGTCGGCTTTCGGAACTCGGCATGAAGAAGATCGATGTAGCCGCGCTGCGCGCGGCCGCCGAACGGGCCTAGCTCCTATCGAGAGGTGGCTTCTCCGCGAGTGAGAGCGGGCATCACGTCTCGTGCGAAGCGCTCCAATGGCGACGTGTCAGTGCTGCCGAATCGCAACGTGATGTGGTCGACGCCGGCTCCGGCGAGCAAGCGGAGGTCACCGATCAGATCGTCGGGCGATCCGACGAGGCGCGGCCGCCCGTCGGGGGCGATCCATGGCGGCGGGGCGTAGTGGAATTCCGAGTCGGCGGGCGCTCGTTCCGGCGACGGCGGCCATCCACTTGCCGGCTCGTCGGTGAACTGGGTGAATCGCGCGCTGAAGGAGAACGTGAACTGCCCGTCGATGCCCTCCTCTCTTCTGATCTCCAGGATCCGCCGCCGCGCCGCCGCGTAGTCCTCGGCCGGCAACCACAACGGATGCCACCCATCACCCAGCAGGGCCGCGCGGCGTCGGGCCTTCGCGCTGTTGCCGCCGACCCAGATCGGGACGGGCGCCGGGGCCTGCACGACGGAGAATCCCGCGGGCGGGCTCCGCACTGTCCGCAACCACTCTTCTGTGCGCGTCGCCCGGTCGTCATAACTGGCGCCGAGCACCTCGAACTCGCCCCGCAGATAACCGATCCCGACGCCGAGGATCAACCGGTCACCGGCGAGGCGACCCAGAGTCCCCGCCATTGCGGCCACGACCAAGGGGTGACGGTACGGGGCGACCAAGACATCCGTCCCGAACCGGAGTCGACGGGTGGCCCCCAGTCCCCAGGCACAGGTCGCCAACGGCTCGAGGAACGGCGGCGACAGATTCACCGCCGCCGCGTAGTCGGGAACGGCCACGTGATCGGGGAGCCATGCTGAATCGAAGCCCAACTCCTCGCCGGCGGCGACGAGCTCGGCAACGGCTGCACCGTTGGCACCCGCGCCGTACGCCGGAACCGCGAACCCGAACTTCACGCGAAGTGGCGAGACTGGTCGCCGACCAGATCGACGATGAACACGCGCTCGGCGAACTGCCAGCCCCTTGGCCCTCGCCGGTATTGGTCGTGGTAGCGCCCGGTGAGGATGGTCTCGATCGGTGACCCCGCGTCGATTCCCTGCAACACCGTGTAGGAGCACCGCCCCGTCGCCACGCTCGCCCCGTCGACGAGGTCGATGGTCAAGTTGGTGATGAGATGGCGGGTCTTGGGTGTGCCGTCGTAGAGGATCACCCGGTCGTACACACTCTTGATCTGTTCCCGTTCCCGCCGGACCTCGCCGGTGCTGCCCGAAC
The DNA here is from genome assembly GCA_040880805.1 of Acidimicrobiia bacterium. NCBI lineage: Bacteria > Bacillati > Actinomycetota > Acidimicrobiia > Acidimicrobiia bacterium. Next base: position 19,415 of record JBBDHW010000004.1, read on the forward strand.
GCCATGCCGCGTCCGCGAACAGGTCCACGACCCCTCCGATGTCGCCGCCATCGAGCAGTTCCGCGTAGCGGTACACCAACGCGGTGATCTCTTCGCGGTCCCCCACTCGCGGACAAGCTAGTGGGGCCCCGATCGCGAGCGCCTCGAGGGTTCCTTGATCACATCGAGCATGGCGAGGTACTCGTCGGGGAGTTCGTCGTCGGGGACCCTCTGGATGTCGGTGATGTCGCTGCTCGCGTAGCTGTCTTCGCCGACGAGCGCGCACGACTCGTCGAAGACCCACAGGATCACCGTCCGGTTGGCCACGAGGTAGTGGCCTTCGAGGTCGTCGATCGCGTACCCGCGCGCTCGCGCGACAGCTCCGGGGACGATGGCGCGCATCGCGTTCTCGGTGACAATGGTGTCGTCGTCGACCACGATGCGAAGCTTCCGAGACTCGAAGAACCCTGAGCCGGAAGCAACGAAATCGTCGTAGAACGCGCGTATCGCGTCGCGGCCTTTCGGCCCCACATCGCGACCCTGGCTCCAGAAGCGGTACTGGGGATCGGCACTCAGGGAGGCGATCAGAGCCTCCACGTCACCGACCGCCTCGGCCTTCCCGTGGTCGATCACGACCTGGAGCATCTGACGGTGGCGCGGGTTCGCCGTCGCTTCGAGGCGCGCTTCGAGGTCCTGCCATGTGACGCTCTGATCCCAGTCGCCCATATTGCGCTCCGGACGTGGCGTTGGCCCAAACTCTAAGCTGACGGGATCGCCGGGACACCTGGAGGTGTCACATGCAAGTGGAAGACCTGATCCTCGTCAGCGTCGACGACCACGTGGTCGAGCCGCCGTCTCTGAGCGGCTTCTTCGCCGAACATGTCCCGGCGAAGTACAAGGACCGCGTCCCTCGCGTCATTCGTCGGGAGAACGGCACCGACGCCTGGCTGATCGAAGGGAAGGAGATCGCCACGTTCGGTCTCAACGCCGTGCAGGGACGGCCACCCGAGCACTGGGGTCAGGACCCCGCGAGCTTCGATCAGGTCCGACCGGGTTGCTACGACGTGCACGAGCGGATTCGCGACATGAACGTGAACGGCGTGCTCGCGTCGATCAACTTCCCGTCGTGGCCGGGCCTCGGTGGACAGTTCTTCGCGGCCAGCGACGACAAGGACTACGTCGCCGCGATGATCCGCTCGTACAACGACTGGCACATCCACGAGTGGTGCGGCGCGTATCCGGGCCGGTTCATCCCGTTGGGACTCTCCGGCTTCATCCTCGGGGCCGACTGGATGGCCGGCGAGATCCGCCGCCTCGCCGACCAGGGCTGCCACGCAGTGTCGTTCCACGCCGAGCCGCACCGCTTCGGCATGCCCGACCACCACGGCGACGAGTGGGACCCGGCGTGGCAGGCATGCCAGGACACCGGGACCGTCATGGTGTTCCACTTCGGCGCGATGCCCAACTTCATGCCCCGCTCGCCGTTCGACGTGATCCCGCACTCGATGCCGTTCCAAACCGCGATCTTCGCGGCCGAGCTCCTCTGGTCACCGATCCTGCGCAAGTTCCCCACAGTGAGGCTCGCGCTCGCCGAGGGCGGGATCGGCTGGGTGCCCTACTTCCTCGAGAAGGCCGACTTCGTCTACGACCACCATCACCGTTGGACGGGTGCCGACTTCGGCGACAAGCTCCCGAGTCAGGTGTTCCGAGAGCACGTGCAAACGTGCTTCATCGACGACGACACCGGCCTCCGGAACCGCGACTTCATCGGCGTCGACACGATCACCTGGGAATGCGACTACCCGCACTCCGATTCCACCTGGCCACAGTCGCCCGAGGTGATGATGAAGATGGTGGCGGCGGCTCAGCTGTCCGACGACGACGTCCACAAGGTCACGTGGGAGAACGCGTGCCGCTGGTACCAGTTCGACCCGTTCGAGCACCGCACCCGCGAGGAGTGCACCGTCGGAGCGTTGCGCGCCCAGGCCGAAGACGTCGACACCACGCCGCGCGAATACGGCAACTTGGAGCATTCGCACGGCCTCGACCAGAACGCCAAGCAGTTCATGCAGGGCGGAAACTTCCTGTCGGGCGCGCCGACGCCCGAGTGACTCAGAGGTTGTAGAGCTCGACGGCGCTGTCGCCGCGAATGATGCGCTGCTGATCGGCGGTCAGCGTCTCGATCGCCTCGTTGAGCTCTGCGACGACTCCGGGGATCTTCGCGTCGGGATGCGGGTAGTCGCTGGCCCAGATGATGCGGTCGGCGCCGACGTGCTTCGAGTTGGCCGTGAACGGGAGCGCTTCCTCGTCGGGATCGAAGCTGATGTAGCACTGACGCTTGAAGATCTCCGACGGCGGGGTCGTCTGGTACCGGCTCCCGAACACTTCGAGGTGGTGGTCGAACCGCTCGAGCATCGGGGCAACCCAACCACCCGACCCTTCGAGGAACGCCACCTTCAAGTTGGGGAAGCGCTCACAGATCCCGCCACCCACGAACCACCCCATCGCCACCATGATGTCGAGCGCGTTGCCGAGACCCTGCCGAAGCATGAGCCCCTTGCTCGGGTTGCCGAAGGTGTCGTCGTCGAGCCCGAGCAGCTGCACGACATTCGGCATGTCGGGGAACGAAAACGGGTGCACGCCAAGAGGGCAACCCGCCGACGCGGCGGCCTCCCAGAACGGGTCGTACACGGGGTCGTGCAGCTTCTTGTTCTCGATGTACGGGGCCGGGCGGATCATCACCGCCTTGAAGCCCCGCTCCAGGCTCCGCTCCATCTCCTTCACCGCCGCGTGCGGGTCCTGGAGTGGAACGAGGCCGACACCGAAGAGCCGAGTGGGCGCGGCCCCGCAGTACTGCTCGAGCCAGTCGTTGTAGGCACGGCACACCACGCCCCACCGCTCCGGGTCGGGAACGAACGAGAGGCCGGGGGTTGTGGGGTAGAGCACGGCGATGTCGATGCCGTCGGCGTCCATGTCGACCAACCGGGCCAGGGGATCCCATCCGCCGGCGATCGTCTGGAGCGTCGGCGGACCCGAGCTCTCCATCGGGAACGGGTCGTCGCCGCCGGCTGCCGACATGGCCGCGAAGTCGGCGCCGATGCGCCCCATGATCTCTGTCATCAGGTCGGGAGGCAGCGTCAACTGCTCCTGCACATGGCCATCGGAGTCGATCACGGCGTTCGTCATCTCGTACCTCCTCGTGTACTCAAAACAGGGGTGACCACTTGCTCGTGCGCAGCAGCTTGCTCTCCCATTGGTCGCGGTACTCCAGCGATTCGTGCATATAGGTGCCCGGCTCGCGCATCTCGGGTGCGAGATCGTGCGTGAGGAGGTGCAACACCGTGGACGGGTCGGCGATCTTCTGCCACAGCATGGCCTCGCGGCGCAAGCCCGTTCCGTGCGCGACCTGGAAGCACGCTTGCACGTCGATCGTCACCGTGCCGGTGTTCTCGGCACGTTTGACGATCGGCTGGTAGTAGAGCTCGTCCCACATCGTGATGTAGTCGTCGATCGCCGAGTACGGCCAGCCGGTGTCTTCCATGAACAGCGACAGCTCGTGCTCGGCGCCGTCGCTCGCCACCTCTGCGAAGTCGACCTCTTGTATCGGTGACCAGTAGACCGGGAGCAACGTCTTGCCGGTCACGTCGTGCCGGTAGGTGTCGACCTCGCGCACCCAGTCTTGGAGATCACCCGATTGCAGCCGCCGGGCGAGACGCTCCCACGCATCCCCGTCGCGTACCGCGGTGATCGTCACCACCTGATACGACCCGCCACTGCCGTGCGCATGGTTCATGTACCACAGCAACCGAGCGTCGTCGTCCTTCGCGAGCGTCGGCATCCAGCCCTCGCGGAACGCGGCTTCGAACTCGTCTTCCTTCTTGCCGACGACCTTGTGGACCTCGTGCACGAACAACATGACGACCTCCTGCTACCCCTGGGGCAGCCGTGAAACGACGAGCTCGACGAGTTGTCGACGCACCACCTTGCCAGTGTCGCTGTACGGCAGGTCGTCGACGAACACGACGTGCTCGGGAAGCTTGTAGATCGCGAGGTGCTCTCGGCAGTAGGCCTTCACGTCGTCGGCTGTCATCGGAGCTCGGGCCACGATCGCGACACCGACCCGCTCCCCCATCTCCGAGTCGGGAATGCCGGCCGCCGCGACATCCGCGACCGCGGGATGCTCGCGCAGGACCGTCTCGATCTCGATCGGTCCGAACTTCTCCCCGCCGCGATTGATCGTGTCCGAGAGTCGACCACTGGGGTAGATATAGCAATCGGCGTCCTGCCGAGCGAGGTCGCCGGTGTGGAGCCAGCCGGGCCGCACGTTCTGGTCCGAGAGCACCCACAGCTCGCCGACGGCGCCGGTTGCCACGTCCTGCTCGGTGATCGGGTCGACGATGCGAATCTCGACGCCCGGCATCGCGCGGCCGACGGAACCGATCCGCTCCGGCGCGAAGTGATCGTCGGGCGTGAGCGTGGTGTAGGCGCCGAGCGTCTCGGTCTGCCCGAAGATGTTGGCGAACGCGACATCCGGCAGCGCGGCCATGGCCCGTTGTACGAGCTCGACCGGAGCCGCCGCGGCGCCGTAGTAGATGGCGCGCAGGTCGCTGAGGTCGGTCGTGGAGAAATCGGGATGAGCGAGGATGCGCTGGAGCATCGTCGGCACGAGGAACGCGGACGAAACTCGGTGCCGGGCTACGAGCCGGAGCCACTCGCCGGCGTCGAAGCGCGGCTGGATCACGGTGGTCCGGCCCGACTGCAATGCTCCGAGGAGCCCCAGCGATCCACCGACGTGGAAGATCGGGACGCACATCATGCCGATGACCGGCGGTGCGTCGGCGTCGAAGGGCAACGTCATGGTGCGCAACCGGCGCGAGAGCGTGCCCTGTGAGATCGGGATCGCCTTGGGGAGTCCGGTCGTGCCGCTCGTAAAGAGCACGAGCGCGTCGAGGTCGTCGTCCTCGACCGTGCCGGTGTGATCGGAGCCGGTGTGATCGGAACCGGTGTGATCGGAGCCGCCGGGAGTGAGGAGTTCGGCCGGCCCGAGCACCTCGCCGTCGACCGCTTGCTCGAGCGCGGCGCGGAAGGGGTCGCCCGCGACACCGATCGCCGCACAACCGGCCGTGCGGACGAGCTCGTGGAACTCGGACGGCTTCAGCTGCACGTTCATGAGCGCAGCGGCCGCGCCGACGCGTGGCGCGCCGAGGATCATGGCCGTCGACAGCAGCCCTCCCACGTCGACGACGGCGATGCGATCGCCGGGGCCGACCCCGCGCTCCGCCAGCACCGCCGCGCAGCGGGGCACGGCTGAATCGAGATCCGCGTACGTGTACTCGGCGTCACCGACCACGAGCGCGATCCGCACAGGATCCGCTGACACAACGCCTTCGAGCACGCGTGAGATGTTCAAAACAGCGGAGACCACGACGAGGTGCGCAACAACTTGCTCTCCCATTGGTCACGCAGCCGGAGGGCCTCGTGCATCCACGTACCCGGACCACGCACGTCGGCGGGGATGTCACGCGTCAGCAGTCCCAACAACCGCTCGGGATCGAGGATCCGCTGCATGAGCGTGACCTCTCGTCGCCGATGGGTGCCGAACGCCGGTTGGAACGCGGCCTCGATCTCGAGGAACGGCGGGTTCGCGGCGTCGCGATTCTCGTGGAGGGTCTTCGCGTAGAACGACCCCGAAGCCTCGATGTAGTCGAGGTACTTGCCCGCGAAGGGCCACATCGTGTCTTCCATGTACATCGTGAGCCCGTGCTCGGGGCCGTTGCTCGGGACATTCGCCAGATCCACGTCTTGCATGGGTGACCACGGGAGCGGGAGGAGCAGCTTCCCGTTCACGTCGTGGCGCAGCGCGTCGAGCTCGCGCATCCAGCTCTGGAGGTCGCCGCTTCTGATGCGGCGGGCCAAACGCTCCCACGCGGCTCCGTCGCGGACGCCGGTGATCGTGATCACGTTGTAGGACACGCCGCTGCCGACCGCGTGGTGCGCGTACCAGAGCAAGCGCGCGTCGTCGTCCTTCGCGAGCGTCGGCATCCAGCCGTCGCGAACCGCGGCTTCGAACGCGTCTTCCTTCGTACCGACGACCTGGTGGACTTCGTGGAGAAACAGCATCGGCGCCGAGTTTCACACGGCCCGGTCCAGGTCCGCCAAATGCTTCGCCTTCGCGGCGTCGTCGAGGAACGAGGCTTCGAAGCTGTTGCGTGCGAGCTGCACGAGATCGTCGTCCGAGAGATGCAAGGCGCTTTGGCTCGCGGAGAAGTTGTCGCCGATGTACCCGCCGAAATACGCAGGGTCGTCCGAGTTCACGGTGACGCACAGGCCTCGCTCCAACAGCCGGCGCAATGGATGGTCAGCGAGCGTGTCGACCACGCGCAGCCTCACGTTCGACAGCGGGCACACGGTCAGCGGGACACGCTCCTCCGCGAGCCGATCGACGAGGCCGGCATCTTCGACGCAACGCACCCCGTGATCGATGCGTTCGACCTTCAGGACATCGAGCGCCTGCCACATGTACTCCGGCGGGCCTTCCTCTCCCGCGTGAGCCACAGTGCGGAACCCCTCGGCGCGCGCCCAGTCGTACACGTGCGTGAACTTCTCGGGTGGATTGCCGATCTCGGACGAGTCCAGCCCGACGCCGGTGATGAACTCGCGGTACGGGAGGGCATGTTCGAGCGTCGTTACGGCTTCGTCTTCGGGAAGATGGCGCAAGAAGCACATGATGAGGCGCGAAGTGATGCCAAGTTCTCGCTCGGCCGCGCCCAGCGCCCGTTGGATCCCTTCGACGACCGTGCCGATCGAGATGCCGCGCGCGGTGTGGGTCTGCGGGTCGAAGAACATCTCTGCGTGCCGCACCCCCTGCGAGTGGGCTCGCCGCAGGTACGCAATCGTGAGGTCGTGGAAGTCGGCCTCCTTCACCAGCACCGCGCACGACTGGTAGTAGATGTCGAGGAACGACTGGAGGTCCGAGAACACGTACGCCCGCTTCACCGCCTCCACGTCGGCATACGGGAGTGGAATGCCGTTTCGACGGGCGAGCTCGAACATCAGGTCCGGTTCGAGCGTGCCTTCGATGTGGAGATGAAGCTCCGCCTTGGGGAGCGCCGCCACGTCGATCATGCGGGCAAGGTAACGTGCGCCGGGAGGTGGCCGTGGACGTTGACGAACTGCTTGCGGGAGCGGTGGAGCAGGCCGGTGTGAGCGACTGGGGTCCCGACGCCGAGGCCATGGTCGAAGGGCTGCGCGTGCTGGTGCAGTCTGCGAACGACGACGCCGGCCTCAGCGCCGAAGGCGAGATGGGGTTCGCGGGGACGATCGGGTCGTTGCTCACGAGGCGCCTCGAGGTCGAGGACTGGTACCGGCGCCATCCCGAGATCGACGACCAGGAGATCGAGTCGGTGTTGTTCGGGCTGGGCTTGCCCCGCACCGGTTCCACCGCGCTGAGCTACCTGCTCGCGCAGGACCGCGACGTGCGCTCGCTCCGGCAGTGGGAAGCAGGCCAGCCGACACCGCCGCCCGACCTCGCGACGGAGGATACCGACCCGCGGTTCCTCGCCGCCCAGCGCGCGATGGCGGGCATGAGCGGCCTGCCGTCGGAGCTGAAGTCGATGCTGCCGTCGTCGCCCGACGGCCCGGCCGAGTGCCTCGATCTCATGAGCATGACGTTCCGGTGCATGGCCCTCGACGTGATCGCGAAGACGCCGTCGTACGCGCAGTGGCTCTTCACGGAGTGCGACTTCGGCCCGGCGTACCGGTACCACCGTCGCGTGATCAAGCTGCTCCAATGGCACCGGCCGCCGTCGCGGTGGCGGCTGAAGACCCCCGCACACTTGCTCGGCATCGAAGCGCTGAACCGCGTGTATCCGGAGGCGCGTTTTGTGACCACGCACCGCGACGTCACGCGGGTGATCCCGTCGGTCGCGAGCGTCGAAACCGCGGTGGTACGCATGATGACCGGCAACCCCGACCCGCAGTACATCGGCAAACACTGTGCCGACACATGGGACATCTGCCTTCGCCGGTTCATCGCGTTCCGCGACCGCGTCGGCGAGGAGCGGTTCTACGACATCGCGTTCGACGAGCTCCAGACCGACCCCATCGGGACGATCCGCGGTCTGTACGAGTGGCTCGGTGAGGAGTTCACGGCGGCGACCGTCGACGCGATGGAGCAGTGGTGGAAGAACAACGAAGAGGAACGAGAGCAGGCCGGTCCGCACCGCTACCGCGCGGAAGACTTCGGCCTCGACACGGAGCAGTTAGCTGAACGGTTCGCCTACTACGGCGAACGATTCCCGATCGCGAAACCCCAAAACCGCGAGAAGTAGGAGCAAGTCATGACCATGGATCTCACCGGCGGGCTCCAACCGGAGCAGGACTACGTATTCGGCGAAGCGCCCGAGAACCCCGACATGCGCCAGGGCATGTCGTTGTGGATCAGCAACGACGACCCCGACCAAGGCTTCGGGTTCCCGCGCCTCGGCCTCGAGGCGGTCGCCTCGGAGTGGGAGAAGCCGGGCTTCTCGTTCCAGGCGGGCTGGCCCGACGGACGGATCCTCATCTCCGGTGGTAGCGGCGACCCGCGGAAGCCGGAGGGTCCTGCCGGTTACTCGTCGGTGATGGGCGCCGGCCCGTTCGAGATGCGGTGCGTCGAGCCGTTCCACCACTGGACCGCCGACTTCGCGGGAACGGTGCTCGACACCTCCGTCGAGGAGCGGGTGAACGGCACCGCCAACCGGTCGAACATGGTCGACGTCGAGCTCCACGTCGAGATGGACATGGCGGTCCCGCCATGGATCCAGGGAACGATGGGCGAAGCCGCCAAGCAGGCGTTGAGCAGTGACACCGTCGAGGCCGCGTTCATGGGCGGGTGGCGCTTCGAGCAGCTGTTCCGTGGAAGCGGTTCGTTCAAGGTGGGCTCAGAACCGGAACAGACCTTCTCGTGCACCGGGCTCCGGATCTTCCGGCAGGGTGTGCGTGACACCACCGGCTTCTGGGGACATTGCTGGCAGTCGGCGTTGTTCCCGAGTGGTCGGGCGTTCGGTTACATCGCGTACCCGCCACGGGAGGGTGGCCCTCCCACCTACGCCGAGTGTTACGTGTACGAGGGTGACGGCGAGCTCATTCCCGCCACGCTCGTGGAAGCGCCGTGGATGACGAAGTTCGTCCCGCACGGCGGCGTGGTCCCGTGCGTCCTCGAGTCCGAGATCGGCACCACCAAGATCGAGGGCGAGACCTTCCTGTCGGTGATCCACCGCAACATCGCCGACTTCCCGCCGCTCCACCAGGGCGGCGTGAAGTACACGTGGGACGGCGAAGACACCTACGGGATGATCGAGCGCTCCTACCCGTCCGACCAGATGGACTGGAGCTGAGCGCCTGGTGAGCACCCGAGGCTCAGCGGACCGGAAGCGGGCTCGGTCGAGCGACGCGACGGGCTGCGACCTGCACTGGATCTGGCCACCGCACATTGGTTGCCCAGCCGAGGCGCTCGAAGAGGCGGATCAGCACGGCGGAGCTGTCGAGTTGGTGACGCTCGACTCCGTGCCGCGCCGACCTCGGGAACGCGTGGTGCGCGTTGTGCCACGACTCGCCCATCGAGAAGAGTGCGAGGCCGGCCACGTTCCGGCTCTGGTCGTGTGACCGGAACGGTTGCCTGCCGAAGCGGTGGCACACCGAGTTGATCGCCCACGTGACGTTGTGGCTGAAACCGATCCGCAGGATGCCGGCCAACAGCAGTGCCCCGACCGCACCGGCGAGCGTCCCGTAGAGGACGTACCCGATCGCGAACGGCAACGCGAGGGTGGCAACACAGCACGGCACGAACAGCTTGTCGATGAAGACGAGGTCGGGGTCGGCGAGCAGGTCCGGCGCGAACTCCGTGCGCGAGGTCGGCTCGTTGGTGAAGCACCAGCCGATGTGCGCATGCCAGAGACCGCGCAACCCGCCGACGGCTTGATCGCCCTGCACCCACGGCGAGTGCGGATCACCGGCCCGGTCGGAATACCGGTGATGCCGGCGATGGTCGGCGACCCACCCGATCATCGACCCCTGGAACGACATCGATCCCGCGATCGCCAGCGCGATCTTCAACGGTCGTTTCGCTACGAAGCTGCGGTGTGTGAACAGACGGTGGAAGCCGACGGTCACCGCATGCCCGATCACGACGACGAAGGCCACGGCCAGCGCGATGTTCCACCAGCGCACCGGACCGCCCGTGCCTCGGAAGATGACGAACAGCAACAACACCGGAGGGCCGAACGCGACGACGGCACTCAGGACGCGGCTGTAGAAAGGAGGGGTATAGGGAGCGGACGGCGGTGCGTCACCGACCTGATCCGTCGCGTCGGACTCCGACAGAGAGTGCGCGTGAATCGTCTGCATCCGACACGCTACCTTCTGCGAGGCGGCGGATTGAACCGCTTGGTCCCGACGAGTCGGGCGGAACCATCCGGCAGCGCTTCGACGTTGGCCTGGCACTGCCACCCGGGTCGCGGCTGGTCGAGCAGCGTGGCCGTCAGTTCGCCCGGCGCGAAGCTCGACGCAGGCCGGGCGACTTCGAGCTCGCCCACCCAGCGGCGTGCATCGACGTCGGCGATGGTCACGGTCACTTCGACCGCGCCGAGGTGGACCCTGCCGGAGTACGGAGTGCTCACGGCGCGAGACGCAGGAGGTAGTCGTCGGCCGCCTCGTCGAACTCCATCTCGATGACGCCGCGCGCTCGCGCCGCCTTGCAGAACTGGAGGAAGCCGCCGTATCCAAAACGCTTCTCGCTGAAGTCGACCTGTTGCTTTCGCATCTCGGTCTTGAGACCTGAGAGATGCGGAGGCCCCGCTTTCGTCGTGAGCCGCTCGACGGTCGCGCGCAACAGCGCGAACGCGGCGTCCTGATCGCGGGCGTGCGAGGGGAAGCGCACCTCCGGATCCCCCTGCGCGGACCCCTCGCTCAGCTCCACGACGCCGTTGTCGGCTACATGGCGGAGGAGCTCGCCGAACCCACGGAAGCCATAGTTCGCCTCGTTGAACGTAGGGTCCTTGCGGAGGATCGTGCGCTTCAGGCTCGACGCGAGCACGGGGCCGTTCGTGCTGCGCTCGAGACCGGCGAGCGTCTGCGTGACGAGCACGCCGAGGTCGGGATCCTCGGCACCGACGACCGTCGCCTTCTCGACGACAGCATCCTCGACCGGTCGCGCGGGCGGGCGGCGCGGCGCGCGCGCGGCGCGCGCGCGCGGCCTTGCCGGTTCGACGCCTTCGAGGCGTTCGTAGAACAGGAACTCGTCGCACGCCGGCGGGAGCAAGGCCGACGTTGATGCTTCGATGCCGATGCCGATGACGCGTCGATTGAGTTCCCGCAGCTTGTGAACGAGCGGCGTGAAATCACTGTCGCCGGTGCCGAGCACGAACGTGGTGATGTAGTCACGCTCGAAGGACAGCTCGACCGCGTCGACGGCCATCTTGATGTCGGCCGCGTTCTTCCGTGTCGCGCCCATCCGCTGCGGGATCTCGATGAGCTCGACCTGATGACGCGTGAGCATGCGTCGGTCGTCGTCGAACGCCGACCAATCGGCATAGGCCCGGCGAACGACGACGCGCCCACGCTCCGCGAGAGCATCAGCGATCGGTCGGAAGTCGAAGGGCTGACTGCCCAACGCCTCCCGTGCTCCGATCGCCAGGTTCTCGTAATCCAGGAACAGCGCGATGCGTTCCTCGTCCTGGGTCACTTAGGCGACGTCAGGACGCACCGAAACCGCGTGCCGACTGGTTCTTCTCGTGCTTCGCGGCGCGCTTCTCTTTCAACGACTTCCCGGGCTTCTTGGCATTCGGTTTCTTCGGAGACTTGTCTCCCATAGCGACGACTCCTTCGATATGGACGATGTCGAGTGTACGGGCATCCGATCGTCCGGCACGCGATTGCTCAGGGTGCCCGACACAGTCGCGGGCCCGGGTTCCACTTCACGAGCGCGGAATGCGGCGAGCGTCGAGCCGCGCGGCATCGGGCCACCGGACGTGCTTCGCCCAGCCGAGGCGTTCGAACGCTCGGATCGCCACCGCCGAGCTGTCGAGTTGGTGCCGGTCGACGCCATGGCGAGCCAGGTTCGGGAACGCGTGATGAGCGTTGTGCCACGACTCCCCCATCGACAGCAACGCGAGGGGCGCCAGGTTCGTGCTGGCGTCCTTCGTCCGGAACGGACGCGACCCGAACATGTGGCAGAGGGAGTTCGTCGACCACGTGACGTGATGCAGGAGCGCGATGCGAAAGACGCCTGCCCAGAGGAGCGCGCCGAACGCGGCGCCCCAGCTTCCCCCGATTCCGTAGCCGAGCGCGAAGGGCAACAACAGTGTGGCAACGCAGCACGGGACGAAGAGATGGTCGATGACGACAAGGTCGCGATCCGCGAGCAGATCCGACGCGTACTTCTCACGGACTGTGCCCTCGCGCTTGAAGAACCAGCCGATGTGAGCTTGGAACAGCCCGCGGGCGCGGCCGAATCTCTGCGACGCCGGGCGAACCGGCGAGTGCGGATCGCCGTCGCGGTCGGTGAACATGTGGTGTCGACGATGTTCCGCGACCCACCCGATCAGCGATCCCTGGAACGACATCGAACCCGCGATCGCCAAAGCGATCTTCAGCGGTCGGGACGCTTCGAAGCTGCGATGCGTGAAGAGACGATGGAACCCGATCGTGACACCGTGTCCGATGATCAGGTACAGCACAGCCGCGATAGCGATGTTGCGCCACGCGAACCTGGCGCCACCAAGGAAGCCCGCGACCACGAGCGAGAGTGCGACAAGAGGTGCGAGCACCATGACGGCCGTGGGGATCCGTTGATGCCACGGCACGCGACCCGACGGTGTCCCAGGCTCGGGCGGCGCGGCCGCACCGGCGACAAGATGAGCGGGGGACTCTGCGAGCGCTGCGTGCTCGGCTTCGATCTGCATTGCAACCTCGGGGTCGTCGAGTGGCACACCACCGAGGTCCGGAGCAGTGAGCGGGGGATCTAGCCCAAACGCGGGAAGAGCCCCGACCGTAGCACCGCGCGAGCCGGCGAACTGATCAGCCGAAGAGCTGCTCGCGCACGCGGTCGAGACGCTCCAGCGTCCACTCGCCTTCGATCGACGCGCGTGCGACCGGTCGCCAGCCCTCCCACACGTTGAGCCGCTCGCCGGTGACTTCCACGACCTGGCCGGTGATGCCGGCGGCCCGCGGCGACACCAGCCAGGTCACCAGCGCGGCGACGTGCTCAGGCGCGAGCGCATCCGGCGGGTGCCCGGCGAAGATCGGAGTTTCGTGCAACTCCTCGGTCATCCGTGTCATGGCCAACGGCGCGATGGCGTTGCACCGCACCCCGTAGGGAGCGAGCTCGGATGCGAGCACCGTGGTCATCGCCGCGATCCCGGCTTTCGCTGCCGCGTAGTTCACGTGCCCGGGCGCGCCGCGGAGCCCGTTGACCGACGTCGTGAACACGACCGCTGCGTCGACGGGCGCATCGACGCGCTTCGATTCGTCGCGCCAGTGCTCGGCCGCGAAGCGCGTCGCCGTGAACGATCCGGTCAAGTGGATCTTCGTGACCAAGTCCCAGTCGTCCTCCGACATGTTGAAGCTCATGCGCGGGCGAGCGATGCCCGCGTTGTTGACGAGGATGTCGAGGCGGCCGAACGCGTCGAGCGCTGTGGCAACGAGGCGACGACCGGTCGCCCATTCAGTCACGTCGCCCGTGTCGGCAACCGCGTTGCCACCCGCCGCGCGGATCTCCTCGACGACGACTTCTGCCGGCGCGGAGTCCGCATTCTCGCCGACGAGCGTTCCCCCGAAGTCGTTGACGACGACACTCGCACCCTCAGCGGCGAGCCGGCGCGCCTCCGCTCGGCCGATCCCGCGTCCGCCACCGGTCACGATGGCCACCTTGCCGTCGAGCGAGCCATCGTTGATGCCACCCTGCAATACCGAGGTGAGCTCCACAGGTCCCATCATCGAATGGTCTCCCCGCCCGCGCAACCCGCGTTTTTTCGCGCGTCATATGGAACAGTTCCGGTACAGATGACGAGCGATTTCAGAGTGGTCGCTGCCGTTCGCGTCGGTCGACGTGTTGAGCATGCGCGGCACGCCCGGGGAGTCCAAACGCGAGTGGCTGATGCGCTACCTCGGCCGTTTGACGCCGGGCTCCATCTGCTCGTGTCGCACGGCGCGACCGACGACCGGTACCACCGCGCGCTCGGAGTGAACGACTGCGAGCCGGGTATCCCGGCGAGCAGTGAGTGACCCATGGTCAAGGCGCAGTCGCGCCGGTGCGCCAGTCGGGGATGCTCGGCGCGTGCTTCTCGAGTAACCGCAGGTACGTGACGAGCTGGCGGACCTGCTCGTCGGTCATGGTTCCGCCGAAGTCGATGCCCCACGCCGACATCTCCGTGCCCGAGACCCCACCCGAGGTCAGCGCGTGGATCTGCTCGTCCGAGGTGTTCTCGAGGAACTCCTTGGAGTGAAGGGTGGGCGCGTCGCCGCCGCCGCTGCCGTTGTCGCCATGGCATTCGGCGCAATTGTTCGCGAACAACTCCTTGCCGAGCTTCGTATAGGTCGCGCGTTGGGAGCTCGCCGCGTCGGCTCGCAACGACGGCTCCCGAACCCGGTAGGCCACGAATCCGGCGACGAGCACGAACATGAAGACGAGGCCCATCACCAGATACCGGTTGAGGGTCCGCTCGAGCGCTTCCGGCTCAAACGGGCCCGGCCGCGGTCGCTCGCGTGGCACGTCACCCCCCCTTCACGCAGTTCGGGCCCTTGGCGGGCGTGAGGTACTTCTTGGCACCCTGGTCGGGTCCGGCCTCGAGCGTGCCGGTATCGACGACGACCACGCCGCCCTGCACGTCGGTCGGGTAACGATCCATCCCGCGGGGCGACGGCCCGGTGATCCACTCGCCCCCGAGGTCGAAGATCGAACCGTGACAGGGACACTCGAAGCGTCCCGAGCTCTCACAGAAGGGCACCTGGCAGCCGAGATGGGGGCACTTCTGGGACAGTGCGAACAGATCGCCCTTCGCGCTCGTCACGTAGAGGCGCCCTTCGGGGAAGTAGGTGGCCGTGCCCCGCTCGAAGTCCTTCGCCCGTCCCAGCTTCAGCTTGCCGCCCCCGGCCGCGCTCGCGAGCGGGCGCAACGCCTCGTAGGTGGTGTAGCCGGCCGCGCCGATCAGGAAGATGCCGCCCACCTTCCAGAGATCGACGAGGAACTGCCGCCTGCTGCGCGCCATGTCGGGCCTCCTGACTATGGGTCGCTCTCTGCGAGCCGGGATACCCGGCTCGCAACCGTTCGCTCCTGACTATGGGTCGCTCTCTGCGAGCCGCTTCTACCTAGAACTCGACGTACCAGTGGGTCCACGGGGCGACGAAACGCCAGCCCGGACCTCGGAAGAACGTGCCGACCACCGTGAGCACTACCGCGGTCGCCAGCAGCCCGGTGAAGAGGAGCACCGCCACCTTGCGGTTGCGGGCCTCCGTCGCGGGGTTGTGGTCGATGTACGGGAGCAGCACGAGCACCAGCACGATGCCCAGGGGAACGAGGACGCCGGCGACCAGCGGGTCGAAGCGCGAGAGCAACTCCTGCAGCGCCGAGAAGTACCACGGCGCCTTCGAGGGCTCGGGGGTCACGTTCGGGTTTGCGAGCCCCCGGAGTGGCGCCACGAAGGCCACGCCCATCGCGAGCGCGACGGCCGCCACCCCGAGCGCGACGACCACGTGCCGCGCGACCAGGTGAGGCCAGCTGAAGACCGTGTCGTCGACCGGACGATCTTCGGCCGTCACGGACTCGCGGTCGACCACACCGAGCAGCCGCGTCCGCCCTTCGTACAGCGCGGCGGGCGCGCCCAGGGCAGGCACGCCCACAGCAGGCCGGGCGGTTGCTTCCTCCTCGAACGCACCTGCACTCGAACGCGTCACCGCGAACCCGTCTTTGCGGACCCGCCAGATGTGGACCGCGAGCACGAGGATGAGCAACCCGGGCAGCACCGCGACGTGGAGCGCGTAGAAGCGCAGCAGCGTGCTCGCCCCGATCTGGTCGCCACCGATGAGCAGGTCCTGCAGCGTTCCGCCCAGCACGGGCACGTAATGAACCAGGTTCGTGCCCACAGTCACGGCCCAGTAGCTCAGTTGGTCCCAGGGCAAGAGGTATCCGGTGAAGGACAGACCGAGGGTGAGCAGCAACAGCATCACGCCGATCACCCAGTTGAACTGGCGCGGGCGCTTGTACGCGCCGGCGTAGAAGACGCGCACGAGATGCAGCACGATGACCAGCACCATGAGATGCGCCGACCAGCGATGCACGTTACGGATGAGCTGGCCGAAGCCGACTCCGGTCTTCAGGTGCTGCATGTCGCCGTACGCGGCCGTCGGCGACGGCGTGTAGAAGAACATCAGGTACACGCCCGTGGCGACCAGGATCCCGAACAGCACCGCGGCGATGAACCCGAGCCGGAACGAGTAGCGCAGCCGCAACACCCGGGCCGGAATCTTGACCGGGTACACGTGGAGGAAGAAGTTGCTGAACGACTGGAGCGCGCGTCCGCGCGGGGTGTCGAGCTGCGGGTGACGGAACATCGACCGCCACAGCTCACTGCGCTGCATCCTCCCCATCAGGCCGTGCGCGGGCGTGGCAACCTCGGGCTCGAGCGCGTCGCGCGTCGGCTCAGGCACGCACGACCTCCCTCGCGTAGACCATCGACAACGCGCCGGGCGGACAGCGGTTCACGCACAGCGCACAACGGATGCAGCGGTCTTCTTCGAGCAGCAAGGCAGACTGCATCTCGGCGCCGGCACCGACGCGGTCGGCTCGCACGATCGTGATGCAGTCGGTGGGGCAGATGTCGACGCAGAGGCCACACAGGATGCAGAGCGCGGGGTCGAGCATGATGTTGTCGAAGCAGCGCAGGCAACGCAGCGACTCGAGCGTGGCGTCGGTTTCGTCGAAGCCCACCTCGACCTCGGCGAAGCCGATGCGACGATCGGTGGGCGTCGTGGGCACGTCGACGCGAGGAATGGCGTCGTAGCCGCTGTCGAGACGGCGAAAGCCCGGACGGATGCTGATCTCGATCGCGAGCGCGAGCGGCGACGCGGGACGCGCGTCGCCGAGCGCAGCGTGGATCGCGGCCGCCGCGCGCTTCCCGTCGGCGATCGCGTCGATGAGGTTGCGCGGCCCCTTGGCAACGTCGCCGCCGGCCCAGATCTTGGGATGCGACGTTTGGAGCGTGATCGGGTCCACGCGCACGGTGCCCTGCGGGGTCTGCTCGAGGGCGACCTCTCCGAGCAGGCTCAGGTCGGCGGCCTGGCCGACGGCGAGGATGACCGAGTCGGCGGGCAGGACCTCCTCGGTGCCGGGGAGGAACGTCGGCGCGAAGCGGCCTTCGCGATCGAAGACGGACTCGACGACGATCGTCTCGAGCCCCCGTACCCGATCGCCGCCCACGAAGCGATGCGGCCCTCGCCGGTACAGGATCGTGATGCCCTCGCGCTCCGCTTCGGCGATCTCTTCGGGATCGGCCGGCATCTCCTCGGGCGATTCGAGCGCGATCACCGTTACCTCGAGCACACCGGCGCGTCGCGCGGCACGCGCCACGTCGAGGGTGGTCGTCATTGCCCGGCGTGCGTCCTCGAGCGAGGGACCGGGCACGGACGCCGGCTCTGACGCGGAGCCGTCGGCAGCGGCGCGGAGCGCCGTGCGCGCGGCGTCGAACGCGACATTGCCGCCACCTACCACGACGACACGCTCGCCGAGATCGACCCGGAAGCCCTGGTTCACGTTGAGCAGGTACTCGATCGCACGGAGCACGCCGTCGAGGTCGTGTCCGGGCAGATCGAGGCTGCGAGCGCGGCCGGTGCCCACCGCGAGGAAGAGCGCGCCGTGCCGGTCGAGGAGCTCGGTCAGGCTCGCGTCGGTGCCCACGCGAAAGCCGGGGCGGGTGTCGACGCCGAGTTCGAGGATCGCGCCGATCTCACGGGCGATCACGCCTCGGGGCAGTCGGTACTCGGGTATCCCGAGCACCATCATCCCGCCGAGCCGCTCGTTGGCCTCGTACACGGTGACCGGATGACCGGCGAGGCGAAGATCGTGCGCGGCCGCCAGACCGGCGGGGCCGCCGCCGATCACGCCGACCGACGGTCCGGTCGCGGGCGGCACCGGGCCGTGTGCCTCGTGCCAAACGGCGTTGGCGGCGAAGCTCTCGACCCCGAAGCGCTCGGTCACGAACCGCTTGAGCGCACGGATGGAGATCGGCGCGTCGACCGTGCCACGCCGGCACGCGGTCTCGCAGGGCGCCGCGCAGACGCGACCACAGATCGACGCGAACGGATTCGGAGCCCGCGCGATCAGGTAGGCATCCCGGTAACGGCCCTCCGCGATCGCGGTGACGTAACCACCCGCGTCGGTGCGGACCGGGCACGCCGCGCGACAGGGTTCGTTCTCCCACAACCACTGCGCGTCAGGCACGCGCGGTTCGCCGGGCATCAGATCACGCGCCGTGCCTGCAGTCGCCGCAACACCCACGCGAACGCGACGAACACAACGACGAACGACGTTGTGACGACGGCGACACGCCCGTTTCGCGACAGTCCCGTCAGATGCGTGAGCAGCCAATTGGGCACGAACACCAAGAGCACCGCCCCGGCGACGAGGATGACCGCGGCAGATACGAGCGCTCGTCCCCAGCCGATCGTTGTCGCGCTGCTCGAACGCGCGGCCATCAGGTAACCGTAAACGCTGCGCGCATCCCCATGTCGTAATGCTTGGCGATGTTGCAGCCGACTACGTACTTGCCCTTCTTGAGCGTGAGCGTCTTGGACTTCGTCTTGCCTTTGGGGACGTCCTCGACCTCGCCGACGCTCTTCGCCTCGCTGACCTTGTGGGTCTTGGAGTTCACCGGCAGCTTGTCGTACGCGGTGTTGGTCTTCAGCACCACCATCTCGTGAATGATCGTGCCGTTGTTCGTCACCGTGAACTTCACCTTGCCCGCCGGCGCGGACGTGGGGGTCACCGTCATCGTCATCGGGCCTTTGACGCCCGCGGTGTCGCCGACCTCCACTTTTACCGTCGTGACGGCCGTCGAGGCCGAAGCCACGCGGTACGGCCGCGCGAAAGCACTCGCCGGAGCGACGAGCAACAGTGCGACGATCGTGATCAGCGCGATTCCAACTCCGCGCGTCGCCACCCTTCGGATTCGAGTCACGCAGTCCACCTCTCAAACTCGAGCCGCGATCCAAGAAGCGCCGCGACCGCATGGGCTGCCGCAAAGCAGCACCTACCGCATGGTGCACGAGGCCCGCGGCTCGCTGTAGGGCCTTTGGACCCGATTGGTCGGCCCGTTGGGTGGTGCCGCCTACCCCAAGTTGCTCGAACGCGGGTAGGCGTCGGCGGGGTCGGTGAGCACATTGACGAGGGTCGGGCCGTCGAACGCGAACGCGCGATCGAGCGCGGGCCCGAGCTCCGCGGGCTCGGTCACGAGCTCGCCGTGGCAACCCAGGTCCTGCGCCACGAGGTCGTAGCGCGTCGCTGGGGCGAGGTCGCAGATCACGTCGTACCCGAACAGCGCCTGCATCGGGTGCTTCTCGAGTCCCCAGATCCCGTTGTTGCCGACGATGCCCACGACGTTCGCGCCGTGGCGCGCGAGAGAGTCGAGGTCGCCGAGGCTGAAGCCGATCGCGCCGTCGCCGTAGAGCACGACCGTCTGGCGTTCCGGATGGGCCAGCGCCGCCGCGAGCGCGTAGCCGGTTCCGGATCCGAGGCAGCCGTATGGACCGGGACCGAGGAAGCAGCCAGGCGTGTAGGTGTCGACGTACCGGCCCGCGTAGGACACGAAGTCACCGCCGTCGCCCACGACGATCGCGTCGCGCTCGAGCCGTCGGCGCAGCTCGCCGTATACGCGCACTGGATCGATCGGCGACGCGTCGGATGTGAGTCGCGCGTTGTCGGAGTGGCGCGCGGCCTGCTCCTCGTCGCGGAGCCGCGCCGCCCAGTCAGCCCGTGCCGCGCGGGCGCCTCCCGTGTCGCCGACGCGACCGACCTGCTCCACCAGCGCGCCGAGGGTCGCCCGCAGATCGCCGACGGTCGACGCGGCGAGGTCGGCGTGGGTCGCGACCGCGCCGGGCGAGTCGACGAGGTGGACCACGGCCGCGTCCGGGAACCGACCGAAGGAAAGCCGGAAGTCGAGCGGCGTGCCGGCGACGACGACCAGGTCGGCTTCCCGGAAGCCGACCGAGCGCGCCCGCGCGAAGCAGAGCGGATGGTCGGCCGCGAGCACGCCCCGACCCATGTCGTTGGCAAAGGCAGGAAGCGTGACCGCCTCGACGAGCGCGCGGGCTTCGGTCTCGCCCCCCGCCCAATACACGTCGCCGCCGATCAGCAGGACCGGGCGTTCGGAGGCCACGAGCAGTCCACTCACGCGCGCGATCGCGTCCGGGTCGGGTGCCGCGCCCGCCGTCTCCGCCGGCCCGACCGGCGCGATCACCGCGGCATCGGTGGGACCCCAGCGATCGAGGGGAACGTCGACGAACGTCGGGCCGCGGTGTGGCGTGCGCGCGGCCCGGAGCGCGCAGTCGAACGCGCCGGGCACGTCGTCGGCGGTGGAAGCCGTCGCCGCGTACTTGGTGATCGGCGCGACGAGGGGGACGTGATCGAGCTCCTGCAGCGAGCCCTGACCCCAACGACCCGCGGGCGCGCGACCGCCGACCACGAACACGGGCGTCCCGTTGAGCCATGCGCTCGTGATGGCACTGATGCCGTTCGTGACCCCGGGCCCCGCGGTCAGCGCGGCGACGCCGACGCGGCGAGTGACCTTGGCCCAACCCTCGGCCGCGAACCCGGCCGTCTGCTCGTGACGCGTGTCGACGAGTCGCACGCCTTCTCGGACGCAACCGTCGTAGAGCGGCCAGATATGGCCGCCGTTGAGCGTGAAGACAGTGTCGGCGTCGTGCGCGCGCAGCGTGCGCGCGGCCAGCACGCCGGCATGGGGAGTCGATCCTGCTTTCTCACTGACGCTCATACTGGTGCCTCCATGTCACGAGATCATGCCGGTTACCACAGGACGCCGTCGGCCTGGCATTCTGGGGGCGATGAGCGGACCGGTGCGGGAGTTCGACCTCTCTCCTCCTGACGCTCAGGAGATCCTGGCAGTGTCGCGCGGGATCGCCACCGCGGTCGCGCCCGAGTCGGGGCTGACCGACGTGCAGGTAGCGGTCCTCGAGGCGATCACGAAGGCCCTCACCGACGTTTCCGTCGACTACCGCGATCTCGAGCCCCTCGGCCCCGAGGAGCTGGCGCAGACGCTCGAGCGGCACGGCCCCGAATACCGGCAACGCATCGTGCACCACATGGTTTTGGGCGAGCTCGTCCTGCGACCGCTTCCCGCCGAGGTCGCGCAGAACGTCGCGACCTACGCGCACGCGCTGGGCATCGACGACGATTTCGTGCGTGTGGCTCGTCGCTACGCGCAAGGCACGTTCGGGCTCGCCTGGGTCGACCTGCGCCGGAGCGGTTTCACCGACCGGTGGGACGAAACGACGTCCGACGCCCTCCACACGTCGGTCGGTTTCGACGACCCGTTCGACCACCCGATCGCCGATCCTGCGCTCGAAGAGAGTTGGGCGGCGTTTGCCGAGCTGGAACCGGGGACCGTCGGGCGGACAACGTGGGAGATGTACGACACCCGAGGCTTCGCGCTTCCCGGTAATCCCAATGGCGCGTCGGCCTTCATCGCCCAACACGACTTCGTGCACGTGCTCGGCGACTACGGCACCAACCTGGAGGGCGAGTTGGAGACATTCGCGCTCGTGGGGCGGGCCGACCCCGACCCCAAGGGATTCGCGTGGATCGCCACGATGGTGGGCCTCTTCGAGACCGGCTACGTGCACGAGCAGGGCTTCTTCCAGATGGACGTGCGCGAGCGGAAGCTGCAGGGCACGGGTATGGGCGCGCGACTCGCCGACGCGTTGCGCCGCGGCAAGGCCGTCGCCGAGGGCTTCGGCACCGACCTGTTCGCGGTCGACTTCCACGCGCTCGCGCATCGACCGGTCGACGACGTGCGCGAGTTGCTCCATCTCCCGCCGAAGTCGCCGGACGCGATCGCCGCGGGCTCGGTAGGTCTCTCGGACCCCGCCGGAATGTCCGAGCGTCAGCGAGAGGCGTACGCGCGGCGAAGCCGAGGCTGACTCGGCCCGGTACAGTTCCGCACATGACCGCGACCTACCGAGGCGAGACGTTCATCTCGACCGACGCGCACGTGACCGAGCCGATCGAGCTCTTCGCCGAGCGAGTCGACGCCCAGTTCCGCGACCGGGTGCCGCGCATCGAGACCGTCGGCGAGTGGCGCACCCTGCTCGTCGAGAACATGCGGCCGCGACGGCTGATGCCTGCATCCGAGCGCGAGGTCGCTGTCGTCGGCGACTTCGACGCCGCCGATCGTCTGCGCGATCAGGCGCGCGACGGAGTGAGCGCGGAGGTGATCTTCCCGACCTTCGCACTGCAGGCCTGCTTCTCGTCCGACGACCCGCAGTTCCAGCGATCGCTGTGCCGTGCCTACAACAGTTGGGCGGCCGAGGTGTTCGACGATCCCCGCCTGCTCGCCGTCGGCATCGTGCCCATGCTCGACATCGACGGCGCGATCGAGGACGCGAAGCGAGTTGCCGAACAGGGCTTCCGCGCGTTGTTCCTCCCGGCGCACGTGCCGCAGCGCCTGTACAACGACGGGGCATACGACGCGTTCTGGGCAGTCGCGCAAGACATCGGCCTGCCGCTCACGTTCCACTCCGGCACCGGCCACGAGCCGCGCGTGGTGCGCGGCCCGGGCGGCGCGGTGATCAACTACATCATGGGCGCGCAACTCGACGGACCGATGGTGTTGCTCACCATGGCGGCCGGCGGCGCACTCGACCGGTTCCCGGGCTTGCGGCTCGTCACCGTGGAAACCGGCGCGGCATGGTTGGGGTGGATCATGACCCAGGCCGACGCCATCTACGAAGATCACAACATGTGGGCGAACCCCAAGTTGTCGCTCAAACCCAGCGAGCTGATCCGGCGTCAATGCGCCGCGACCTTCATGTACGACCCGGTCGCGATCAACAACCGCGACATCACCGGCGTGGAGACGCTGATGTGGGGCAACGACTACCCGCACCCCGAAGGCACGTGGCCCACGTCGCAAGAGGTCGCGAGCGGCCAGTTCGCCGACGTGCCCGACGACGATCTGCGCGCGATCGTGTCGGGCAACGCGGCGAAGGTCTTCGGCTTCGACGTCGCCGGCCTGGCGAATGCCGTCCCCGCGTGAGCATCCCGGTCGAGCTGCGACAACTGCACGAGGCGATCGACGACACCGACCGCGCCCCCTACCTGCTCACCGTGTCCGACGACGGACGTCCCCATAGCGTCGCCGTGGACTTCACGTGGCACGGCGACGAACTGGAGCTCTCGGTCGGGAACCGCACACTCGAATACGCGCGTGCACGCGCGCTCGTGAGCGTGCTCTGGCCGCCGAAGGAACCCACCGGCTACAGCCTGATCGTCGACGCCGACGTGACCCATACGTCGGGCACGGGCAACGGCGACAACATGATCCGCATCCGACCGACCCGCGCCGTGCTCCACCGCCCCGCGGCGGTTGCGACGGAGAACGCCTGACGCGACCCGTCGTCACATCGCGTTGGTCGCGTCGAGTCCCAGCGCGGAGGGATCTTTCGCGAAGCCGCGGATCATCGCCTGGACCGAGTACGAGGCGACGAGGCGGCCGTCCTCGGTGAACACGCGGCCTTCGCCCTGCGCGAGGCCCCGCCCGGCGTACGTCGCCGGGTTCGCGTACAGGAGCCACTCGGTCACTTCGACGTCGTCGTGGAACGCGATGGCGATGGACATGATGCCGGTCGACAGTGTGACGTGAGCGTGGGCCTCCCCGAAACCCGGGTGGGGCCGCATGGCGGCCGCGATCGTCCAGTGGGTCGTGGACTGGGCCATCAGGGCGGCGTGCAGGTACGGCTCGACGGGCGCGTCGCGGAAGCGGACCCAGGCGTAGATCTCGGGCGGGCCTACCTGGTCGGCGTCCTGCGAGTAGGCGCCGTCGACGATGCGCAGATCGCGGCCGGTCACGCGCATGTCGAGGGGCTCGGCCTCGTAAGGGCCGGGCACCGAAGGCATCTCGGCTGCACCCGTGAACACGTCGGGGGCGCCGGCGTCGAGCAGGAGCAAGCCCGTGCTGCGCAACTGGTCGTGCTGATCGACCACCTCGACCGTGGAGAACGTCCGGCCGGCCCGCAGGACCTCCACGTTCAGGTCGAGCGGTGCGTCGAACGAGGCCGACTTCGAGAAGATCATGTACGCCGACGTCACTCGCTGATGCGGGACCGTCTTCGACGCGGCCACGATCGCCTGCGCGAGCATCTGGCCGCCCTCGACCACGTTGCGCGACACGTCGCGGTACGGCGGTCCGACGAATCGGTTCGGTCCGTCAGGCTCGACGTCGAGCAGCCGGAGGAGATCTGCCGCGTCGCCCCACGCCGGGAAGCGGTTCGTGGTGACAGCGCGCGCGTCGTCGCCGGCCCACCGCTCCTCGAGCTCGACGCGGACGCGCTCCTGGTAGAAGGCGACGTGGCCCTTGATACCCCCGACCTCGTCGAAGGGCCGGCGATAGGCCCACACCAGGTTCTCCTCCGGCGGGTCACTCGCGGTGAGCGTCCAGTAATCGGCCTCGCCCTTGAACGGACAGACGGTGTGGCGGTCGGTGGGCGTGAACAGCTCCCAGCGGACGTCGTCCTCGGGGAAGTACAGCCGGTCGACGTGTTCGGTCTCCTCGGCGCGCAGGCACGAGTCGCTCTCGGCCAGCAGCAGGTCGCCGAACCAGACCCGCGCCGTCGCCCCGCACGGCACGAGATCGATCTCATAGTCGGGGTAGCGCCCCCACGCCGACTCGACCTCGGTCACCGACTCATCACCCCCAGTCGGCGCGCATCGTATCCGCGGCGCGCCCGACGGGCCGCCGCCGCACCTCCCCGGGACGTATTGTTCTCGGGTTACCGGTCGGTAACATGATCGGGTCGGACTACGAGAAGAAGCTGCCATGACATCGAACTCGGAGCTCATCGGTCGCAACGAGGTGAACGACCTCGACGCGATCCTGGCCATCACCAACACCGACGTCGACGAGGTGGAGCACGCGGTCCGCGCCGATGCCGAAGCGATCTTCACGTGGGACTACGACCGGAGCCGTCCCGCGCTCGTGAAGCTCTACGAGAAGGCCAAGACGTCGCAGTGGAACGCCAACGACCTCCCATGGGACACCGACGTCGACCAGGAGAAGGTGGCGGCGGAGAACCAGAACCAGAACGGCTTCAACCGCGAGGGCGACTTCGCGGGCACCCCGTTCGAGAAGTGGGGCGACGAGGAGTGGGTCCGCTTCGGCGTGGAATCGCAGAACTGGACCCTCTCGCAGTTCATGCACGGCGAGCAGGGCGCGCTGATCTGCACCGCGCAGATCGTCGAGACGGTGCCGTGGATCGACGCCAAGTACTACGCCGCGACCCAGGTGATGGACGAAGCCCGCCACGTGGAGGTCTTCGCCCGTTACCTCGACACCAAGCTCTCGGGCTACTACCCGATCAACGCGCACCTCAAGATGCTGCTCGACGACATCATCGCCGACTCCCGCTGGGACATGACCTACCTCGGGATGCAGATCATGGTCGAGGGCCTCGCGCTCGCCGCGTTCGGGTTCCTCCACCAGATGACCACCGAGCCGCTGCTCAAAAAGCTGCTCCGCTACGTCATGAGCGACGAAGCCCGTCACGTCGCGTTCGGCGTGCTCTCCCTCAAGGAGTACTACGCCGAGCTCGGCGCCGCCGAGATCAAGGAACGCCAGGAGTTCGCGTTCGAGGCCGCCGTGCGCATGCGTGACCGGTTCCTCCAGCAGGAAACGTGGGAGCGCCTCGGCGTCGACGTCAAAGAAGCCGTCCGTGCCATGCAGAACTCGCCCGACCGCCCGATCTTCCAGGGCATGTTGTTCTCGAAGATCGTGCCCAACTGCAAGAAGCTCGGACTGCTCGACGCCGGCGACGGCTGGTTGCGCGACCGCTTCACCGAGCTCGGCGTGATCCAGTTCGAGGACTGGGTCGACACCGGCGAGGAGTACACGCTCCTCGACGAGGTGGCCAAGGACCGGGCGTCTGCTCCGGCGTAACGGGTACGGTCGGGGGACGGAGGCTTCGCGCGACGGCTTCGATCGCAGGGAGTGACATGACCCAGACCCACAAGTCCGACGCGACCCGTGCGCTGCTCACTTCGGCCACCGCCGACGATCCTCATCCCAACTACCGCCGGTTGCGCGAGGAGTGCCCCGTCGCGCGTCGCGACACCGAGCCTCGCGGCGAGGTCTTCCTCAGCCGCTACGACGACATCTTCTGGGCGATGCGCCACCCGGAGTACTTCACCTCCGAGGACATGGGTCTGTACCTCGGCGAGCAACCCCAGATTCCGCTCGAGGTCGACCCCCCTCAGCACACCAAGTACCGGCGGCTGCTCAACCCCCAGTTCGTACCCCGCGAGATCGAGAAGCTCGAGCCCGAGGTGCGCGGCACCGTGCGCGAGCTCATCGACGGCTTCGCGGGTCGCGGCTCGTGCGACTTCCACGAGGAGCTCGCCACGCCCTTGCCGTCGCGCATCTTCCTCCCGCTCATGGGCCTGCCCCGGGAGGACCTGCCCAAGTTCCTGCAGTGGCGCGACGACAACGTCCGCCCGGCGGTCGAACCGGGCGACTTCGAGGGGGCCGCACGGATCCGCCGGCAGGCGAGCCTCGAGATGAACGAGTACTTCCGCGAGGCGATCGCGCTCCGGCGGGAGGAACCCAACGACGGCCTGCTGTCACAGATCGTCCAGTGGACGATCGACGGCGAGCCGTTGAGCGAGCGCGAGCTGCTCGGGATGAGCCACCTGCTCCTCATCGGCGGGCTCGACACCGTGACCGCCACGCTCGACTGCATGATCGCGTTCCTCGCGGCGAATCCCGACCACCGACGCGAGATCGTCGACAACCCCGAGTGCATACCCGCCGCGGTCGAAGAGCTGCTGCGATGGCTCACCCCGGTGATGCTCGTTCCGCGAGCGGTCGCGCAAGACGTGGAGCTGCGCGGTGTGCAGCTCAAAGCGGGCGACAGCGTGAACCTCGTGCTCGGCGCGGCCAACGACGACGAGGACGAATTCGGACCCTCGGAGGTCGACTTCGCGCGTGACCCCAACCGGCACCTCGCGTTCGGGGGCAGCCATCACCTGTGCCTCGGCGCGCACCTCGCCCGGCTGGAGTTGCGCGTCGCCCTCGACGAGTTCCACCGGCGGATCCCCGACTACCGCGTCGCCGACGGTGCGGAGGTCCACTACTCCCTCGGTATCCGCCAAGCCGAGCACCTTCCACTGGTGTTCGATCCCGCATGAGCGTCGAGATCCAGATCAACCGCGAGACGTGCATGGGGTCGGGCAACTGCTCGTTCTGGGCACCCGGAGTGTTCGACCTCGACGACGAGGGATTGGCCGTCGTTACCGGAGATCCGACCGGTCGTGAAGACCGCGTCGAGTTGGCAGCCCAGCACTGCCCCACCGCGTCGATCACCGTGCGGCAGGGCTGAACCGCCGGAAAGTCCGTCAGCCTGCTCCGCGCTTGCGTCGGCCGATGCGCTGTTCGAGTCGATCGAGTTCGTCGAGCACGTCGGCGACCACCCAGACCCGGTCGCGCTCCTTGCCGGTCACCTCGGTCAGGATGCGTCCCTCGGCGAGACGCTCGAGCGCGTCGTAGATCCTGCGCACCGACGAGCCCGCGGCAGCAGCAGCAGTCTTATCAGTCAGTACCGGTGTGTCGAGGAGTCGATCAAGAAGCTTGTCGGTGGCAGAACCTCCTCGCGCGTGCACTGCCCCTCGCCAGCGTCCCGGCAACTCGGCGAGTGCCAGAGCGCTCGTGGTCGCCTCATCGGACGCGAGGGTGGCCGCGTTCGCGGTGTACCTCACGAAACCGTCAGCATCGCCGCCGCGATAGGCGTCGAGGCGCGCAAAGTATTCGTCGACGTCAGCGAGCATGACCGACGCGATCGGCACGACCAGCCGGCGAGTGAGCCGTCTCCTGCGCAGCACCACGTTGATCAACGCGCGCCCGATGCGCCCATTGCCATCGGTGTAGGGATGAATCGATTCGAACTGCGCGTGCACGATCGCAGCCTGCGACAACACGGGAACGTCGGTGTGGTTCGCCGCCGCTTCGAGATCGCCCATCAAGGCGCCGACAAGTTCGCGAGGGGGCGGCACGTACTCGGCAAGCCGTGGCGAGAAGTCGTTCCCTCCGATCCAGTTCTGCATCGGTCGGTGAGTACCGGCGTAGTGTCCCTCGGTTGGGTCGTCGGCGAGCAGCCTTCTGTGCGCTTCGTCGATCACCTCTACCGTGAGGGGACTCGTTTCGGCGCGGTCGACGAGACTCCCGATCGCCGCGACCGCGGCAGCAGTTTGACGGGCTTCCTCACCTGCGTGCTGGCCGGCGAGCGCTCGCGCGAAATCGTCGAGGTTTGCGTAGATCCGTTCGATCTTCGAGGTTGCAATCGACTCCGACCGAAGCAGGAACCCACTCAGCGCACCGAGCCGCGCTCCAATGCCCTCATCGAGGGTCACGATCGCTGCCGCGGCCTCTTCGACCGCGATCGTGGTCGACGGCGAGAGTCGAGGAGTGATATCGGCGATGCTCGGCGGGATCGAGACCATGATCTCTTCGAGCGTGCGATCCTCGTACGGGGGCCGGCGTCCAGAACTGTCGCGCGCGTCGGGGTTGGTCGTCCATGGGCGAGGCTCCTGCGTGTGCGCCGGCCATTCGGCCACGACGGCCACCGAACGCGGGTCAGCCACGTCGGGTCCCATCACCAACCAGCGCTCGGCTGCTCATAAGTGACAGTTTACTCTTTAACTGTCGTTAGTGGGGGCCCATAGCGACGGTTCTCGCAGCTCTGGCTCGGGGGCAATGCCGAGCACGGCCGTGGCGGCTGCATCCGAGACAACTCGAACTGGACGGTAGGTCTCGACGAGTGACGCGTCGGGCGGCTCGCGCTCGACCACCGGGTTCACCGCGTCGGCGTCGAGCCGCTCACCGAGCGCGGCCGCGACGACCAACCGCGCGCCGACGGACGCGGCGTCGTCGACGGCACGCCGTACCACGGGGAGCCCGCTCGCGGCCGCGAGCACACCGCGCCAC
>JBBDHW010000005.1 GCA_040880805.1 Acidimicrobiia bacterium
TGGTGAGCCACGGGCTGCTCACCGCGACCGCGGTCGAGCGCCTGGCCGAGAGCCGGATCGAGCGCCTCTTCATCACCGACACGGTCGAGACCCAGCCGGTGGCGCTGCCCGAGAAGGTGGAGGTGATCTCGGTGGCCGCGCTCTTCGGCGAGGCGATCCGGCGCATCCACCGCCGCGAGAGCATCAGCATCCTGTTCGAGTAGCGACGTCAGGTCAGCTCGCCGCGGACGACCGACTACTCGATCACGATCAGCACGTCGCCGGTACCGACGGTGTCGCGCTCGGTCACCCGGATCTCGCGCACGGATCCTGCCGTCTCGGCGTTGATGGTGTTCTCCATCTTCATCGCTTCGAGCACGAGCACAGCCTGGCCTGCTTCGACTGAGTCACCAACGCTGACGAGCACCTTGACGATCGTGCCCTGCATCGGCGCGGTGATCGTGCCGTTGCCCGCGCCGCCACCCGAGGCGGTGCCGGGACGCGGCCGGGACGCGGGGCGCCGACGCGTCGAGGCCGCTGCCGGCGCGTCCGGCAACCAGAGACGAACCGAGAAGCGCTTGCCGTCGACCTCGACCGGCACCGTCTGAACGACTCGCTCCGCGGGCTCCTCACCGTCGGTCGGCCCGCGGGTGGAGCCGGTGGCGTCGGGGGCGGCGTCGAACACGGAGGCGTCGAGCTCGTCCTCGACCCACTTCGTGGAATGCGCGGCGGCCGCGAAGTCGGGATGTGCGAGCAGCGCGCGGTGCGCGGGGATGGTGGTGGCAACACCGGCAATCTCGAACTCGGCGAGCGCGCGCAGCATGCGGTGGCGCGCGGTCTCGCGGTCGGGACCCCACACGACGAGCTTGCCGATCAGGTTGTCGTAGTGCTGCGACACCGTGTCGCCCTCGGTGTACCCACCGTCCCAACGCACACCCGGGCCGCCGGGCAGCCGTAAGCGGGTGATGGTTCCCGGCGACGGGAGGAAGCCCGACGCAGGGTCCTCCGCGTTGATGCGAACCTCGATCGAATGACCACGCCGAACGACTCCGTCCTGGGTGAACGACAGCGGTTCACCGGCAGCCACTCGGAGCTGCTCGGCCACGAGGTCGAGCGAGGTGACCATCTCCGTGACGCAGTGCTCCACCTGGAGGCGGGTGTTCATCTCGAGGAACCAGAACTCGCCGTCCTGATAGAGACACTCGACCGTTCCTGCGTTGAGGTAGCCGCACGCCCGGGCGACCTTCACCGCGGCCTCGCCCATCGCGCGCCGAACCGAATCGTCGAGCGCGGGCGCCGGGCTCTCCTCGATCAGCTTCTGGTGCCGGCGTTGCGTGGAGCAGTCGCGCTCACCCAACCACACGACGTTGCCGTGCGTGTCGGCGAACACCTGGATCTCGATGTGGCGCGGTCGCGTGAGGTAACGCTCCAGGTAGCACTCCGGGCGCCCGAAGTACGCCTGCGACTCGCGTGTCGCGGACTCCAACGCGGCCGCGGCATCAACGGCCGAGCTCGCGACCTTCAGCCCCTTGCCGCCGCCGCCGTGCGCGGCCTTGATCGCAACCGGCCAGCCGTGCTCGTCGCCGAACGCGATGACCTCGGACGCGTCGCTGATGGGGTCGAGGGTGCCCGGCACAACATCGACGTCGGCAGCCGCGGCGGCCTTCCGCGACGAGATCTTGTCGCCCATGATCTCGATCGCTTCGGGTGGCGGCCCGATCCATCCCGTGCCGCGCGTGGTGATCGCCCGCGCGAAGTCGGCGTTCTCGGCGAAGAAGCCGTAGCCGGGATGCACCGCATCCGAGCCGCTCCGCTCGATCGCGCCGAGGATGGCGTCGGTGTTGAGGTAGCTCTCGGCGGCGGTCTGGCCGCCCAGCGCGTACGCCTCGTCGGCGTAGCGCACGTGTAGCGCGTCGCGGTCGAGGTCGGAGTAGACGGCGACGGTCGCGATGCCGAGCTCCCGGCACGTACGCATCACGCGAACTGCGATCTCACCGCGGTTCGCGATCAGGACTTTGCGAAACAACAGCGTTCCTTGTTGGTCGGATCGGGCAAATCAACTCGGGCGTTCGGACGCCGTATCCTACGGCGGTGCCACCGAGCGCCCGCACTCCGAACGGGCGCGAGCGGTGGCAGGTTCGGCGCTTTGCCGACATCGATTCGACGAACCGTTACCTGCTCGACGAGGCACGCGCTGGAGCCGCGGGCGGTCTCGTGGCGGTCGCCGACCACCAGACCGCAGGCCGGGGCCGCTTCGACCGTCGATGGGAGGCTCCGCCGGGCTCGTCCTTGCTCGTCTCGGTGCTGGTTCGGCCCGCTCCCGATGGCGACGACTCCCACTGGGCCGTGATGGCCACCGCGCTGGCCTTGGCCGTTGCCGTGGAGGAGGAAGCCGGGTTCAGCCCTGGGCTCAAGTGGCCGAACGACCTCGTCGTCGGCGATCGAAAGCTCGCGGGGCTGCTGGCCGAGCGCGAGGGTGACGCCCTGGTGATCGGTGCGGGTTGCAACGTCGAGTGGGACTCGTTCCCTCCGGAGCTCGCCGGCACCGCGACCGCGTGCAACCTCGAGGCCGGGCACTCCGTCGACCGCGATCAGTTGCTCGACCGGTTCCTCGCGCGACTCGCCGTCGCGCTCGAGGAGCTCGGCCAGGTGCCGGCGCAGTACCGCGCGCGACTCACGACACTCGGTCGCCGCGTACGCGTGGAACGCGCGCACGACATGCTCGAGGGTGATGCCGTCGACGTGACCGACGACGGCGCGCTCGTCGTCCGAATCGATGACGGCACCGACGAGCTCGTCACGGTCGGCGACGTCGTCCACCTCCGCTAATTCGCTCGCTCTCTGCGAGCCGGGATACCCGGCTCGCGGCCGTTCGCTCGCTGGCGAGCGAGCTCCGCTCCTCCGTCGCTTCGCTCGCCGCGTGTTCTCACGGGTCGATGTTCCGCGCGACGAGGGCGGAGAAGGCCTTGGCGAAGCGCGTGGTGATCGGGCCCGGTGCGTTCGGCAGCGCTCGACCGTCGACCTGCGTAATGGTCTGCACCTCGCGGACGGAGGACGTGAGGAACGCTTCGTCGGCATCCGCGAGCGCGTCGACCGGCATCGCGACCTCGTGGCATTCGATGCCGAGCTCCTGACCGAGCTCGAGCACGAGCGCGCGCGTCACGCCGAGCAGGCAACCGGCCGAAGCCGGCGGTGTGCGGAGCTCGCCGTTGCGCACGACGAACACATTGGATCCGGTGGCTTCGCAGAGCTCGTCTCGCGTGTTGCGAAAGATCGCTTCTCCGGCGCCGCGCTCCTGCGCGTACGCGAGGGCGCGCACGTTCTCCGCGTACGAGATGGTCTTGAGCCCGGCGGTGGCACCGCGCTCGTTGCGCGTCCACGCCACGACCACCACGCTGATCGTGGGCGACACGGACTTGACGTCGCTCGCCGCGACGATCACGGTCGGTCGCGTGTCACGTCGCTCGGAGCCGAGCGGCTGCACTCCGCCGGTGACGGTGATGCGCAGTCGCGCTTCCTGGAGGTCGTTGGCGCGCAGGAGGGCGTGGGCCGCTGCCTGCAGGATGGCCCGATCAGGTGCGACGAGCCCGAGCCCGTTCGCCGAGTACTCGAGCCGGTCGAGGTGCCGTCGCCACGCGAACGGGCGGCCGTCGTAGACGCGCAACGTCTCGAACACACCGTCTCCCACGAGGAGCCCGTGGTCGAACGGAGAGACGCGCGCCGCCTCGGCGTCGACGACCTTGCCATTCACCCAGACTTGTGTCACGACGGCACCAGTTCGCCGGCGCCTGCGACGGAGAGCAGCCGCGAGGCCTTCAGCTCGGTCTCCGCCCACTCCGCCGCGGGACACGAGTCGGCGACGATGCCGGCGCCGACGCCGAGCTCGGTGCGGTCGTCGAACACGGTGAAGGTGCGGATGGCGACGGCGAGATCGCCTTCGCCGCGTTCGGTGTCGAGCCACCCGAACGCGCCGCAGTACACGCCGCGGCGCACCGGCTCGAGCTCCTCGATGGCCTGCAGCACGCGCGGCTTCGGCGCACCCGTGATCGACGCGGGTGGGAACGTGGCAGCCACGAGCGACCCCGTGCCGACGCCGGGGCGGACCGTACCGCGCACGGTGCTCACGAGGTGGTGCAACCCGGGGTGGGCTTCCACTTCGCACAACGACGGCACGCGCACCGAACCGGGCTCGCACACGCGGCCCAGGTCGTTGCGCGCGAGGTCGACGATCATCACGTTCTCGGCGTGGTCCTTCGCGCTCGCGCGCAGCAAGACCGCGTCGGTGCCCGTGCCCTTGATGGGCTTCGTCTCCACCTCGCGCCCGCTCCACGAAAGAAACCGCTCGGGCGACGCGCCGACGACCGCGATCGAGCGTCCCGACACCCGAAGCCCCGACGTTGGGAGCCGGAGCATCCCCGTGTAGGGCGCCGGGTGCCGTGTCGCGAGCGCGGCGTACAACGCCACGGGGTCGTGCGCGCCGTCGACGGTGAGCCGGCGGGTGAGGTTCACCTGGTAGCACTCGCCCGCGCGGAGCAGTTCGACGATCGCCTCGACGCGCGCCTCGAAGTTGTCGCGGTCGAGGCTCGTGCGCCATTCGCCGCTCGCGGGACGCACGTTCCCGCCGCAGCCGTCGACGCCGACGTCGTGCGCAGCGCGTTCGAGGAAGCGCCGACCCGCACCGTCTCCCCGGACCGTGATCTCACCGGTCGGACCGACCCATGCGAGTGCCCCGAACCGCGCGAACACGGCATCGGGGACCGCGGGTTCCTCGAGCGACGCACGCCGCGGGACGACCCGTTCCAACGCATGGCCGAGCTCGTACGCACACCAGCCCACCCAGAGCCCGGGCGCCAGCGAGTCGAGCGCCCGCAGCGCATCGGCGCCGTTGCTCACCGCTACTTCGTCGGGGTCGACGCCCACAAGCGTGGAGGGTCCACGACGGATCGCAGCCGCGCCGGCGTCGTGGGGAAGCCGCGCGAGCAGCGCGGCCGCGACTGTATCGGCGAGGCGCACGGCGCTCACCGTACCGGCATACGGCGAATTCGGCGCGCCCCGAACTCGGCGCGACCCCTCGGTACCATGGCTCCACCGTGAACTCCCTCGGAGCCGCGACCCGCGCCCTCTCCCTGCGCATCGCTCTCGCCATCGTCCTCTGCGCCGTGTTCGTCGGCGGGTCGGTGGTGATGGTGAACCGATACATCGACGACCAGATCGACAACATCCCGCGCGTCGCGCTCACCACCGCGCCCGTCGGAGCCAACGGGATGAACTTCCTCATCATCGGCTCCGACAGCCGCAGCTTCGTCGACAACGCGATCGACTACGGCGCGTTCAGCGACAAGGACACCCAGAACTCGCCGCCCCGGTCCGACACGATGATGGTGCTGCACGCGAACGGCAACAACAGCTACGCGGTGTCGTTCCCCCGCGACCTCTGGGTCAACATCCCGGGGAAGGGCGAGGCGAAGATGAACGCGGCGTTCAACGACGGCCCGCAGAAGGTCGTCGACACGCTGCAAGCCGACTTCGCGCTCCCGATCAGCCATTACCTCGAGGTCGACTTCGAGACGTTCGAGGGAATCGTGAACGCGATCGGCACCGTCCCCGTGTACATCCCCGGCGTGTTGCGCGATCAGTACACGGGCGTGTCAACCCCGTACGGCGCCGGTTGTTACCAGCTCGACGGCGCCGAGTCGCTGGCGTGGGTGCGGGCGCGCAACCTCGAGATCCTCGACCCGAACGGCAAGCTCGACCGCACGACCGGGCAGCGGTGGAGCCCGCTCGACGCCACCGCCGACATCGGGCGGATCGAGCGTCAGCAGGAGTTCGTGAAGAAGCTCGGCCGGATCGCGGTGGAGCGCGCTCTCGACGATCCGTTGATCGCCCCCGACATCGTGGACGCGCTCTTGCCCAACCTCCATGCCGACACCGCGTTCGACCGCACCGCCCTCAACGAGCTCGTCCGTGCGTTCATGGGCCTCGCCTCCGGGGGCGCCGGCCTCCAGTTCGAGACGCTGCCGTGGGACGGCCCAGCCACCCGCGACCGGCAGTCGGTGGTGCTCGTGAAGCACCCCGAGGCCGACACGGTGCTCGCCCGACTCCGCGGCGAGATCGTGGTCGCGCCGGAGCCGTCCACCACGGCTGTTCCCGTCGGGCAGGTCGCGGTACGTCCCGTCGACGTCCGGGTCCGGGTGCTCAACGGCTCCGGGGTCGACGGCGCGGCGGGCGACGCAGACCAAGCGCTCGCGAACCTCGGCTTCGTGAGCGGCGGCATCGGCAACAACACCGGTGGGAACGTGACCAAGAGCGAGATCCGCTATCACCCCGGCGACGAGGCCAAGTCTCGGCTGCTGGCGGCATCGGTGCCCGATGCCAAGCTCGTCGCGGATCCGGCGCTGGTCGGTGGAGACCTGGTGCTCGTGCTCGGCGCGAGCTTCAAGGGGATCGGCGCGGCGAAGCCGTTGGATACCGCAACGCCTCCGCCCACGACCACGCCGGTCTCGCCCGAGGAAGCCTGCAACTAAGGGTCTGTCGTCCGTTCCGATCCGGGCGACCGCCGGACAGATGCGCCCGGCGCTTCCTATGCTTCGCCGATGCCCGCGGCGTCCCGATCAACTGTGCGCGCCTTCGGCGGCCGCTTTCTGATCGCGCTCGTGCTCGCCGCGGCCGTCACCACGACCGCGGTGGCGAGCGTGAACCACGAGATCGACAGTCGGGTGAAGAAGATCAAGCGGATCAACCTGCTCGTCGCGCAGCCACCGCCTGCCGGCAAGAACTTCCTCATCATCGGCAGCGACACGCGCGAATTCGTCGACAACCCGGATGACGCGGGCGCCTTCGGCGACCCGATCTCGGAGACGGGCAAGAACTCCGACACGCTCATGGTCGCGCACGTCGAGCCGGGTGCTCGGCAAACGTTGGTGGTGTCGTTCCCGCGCGACCTCACCGTCGACATACGCGACCTCGCGGGCAAGCAGAAGATCAACGCGGCCTACGGCGCCGGCGGGCCTCAGACCGTGATCGACATGCTCAGCGACAACTTCGACATTCCCATCCACCACTACGTCGAGGTCGACTTCAAGAGCTTCCAAGACGTGGTGGACGCGATCGGCAACGTGCAGGTGTACTTCGCCTACCCGACGCGTGACGAGTCCACGGGCGTGGACGCGATCATCCCCGGATGCTTCCCGCTCGACGGTCCGGCGGCGCTCTCCTACGTGCGGTCGCGCACGCCCGAGTACAAGATCGACGGGAAGTGGGTACTCGGGGACCAGGACGCCCCCGACCTCCACCGCATCGCACGCCAGCAGGAGTTCATCCGTAAGCTGGCGGGCCTCGCGATCTCGAAGAGCCTCGGTGATCCGTTCCTCGCGCTCGAGATCGCCGACCGCGTGCTCGGCGACATCAAGGCCGATCAGAACCTGCAGCGGAGCGACGTCAACTCTCTGATCAACGCGTTCCGGACCATCGACGTGAACGACCCGAACTCCGTGCAGTTCGAGACGATCCCGACGATGCCCGACCCGTCGAACCCGAAGTCGACACTCGTCCTCGGAGACGGCGCGCAGGAGATGATCGACGAGCTCCGTACCTTTGGCAACGAGACGCCGACGCTCCCGAGCGTCCTCCCGCCACAAGTGACCGTCGAGGTGCTCGACGGTTCCGCGAAGGGCATCGCGCAGGACACGCTCACCAAGCTCGTGCAACATGGCTTCCAATCTGCCGGATACGGCGTTGCCAGCACGACGGTGCTCGTGAGCGAGATCCACTACGCGCCCGACCATCTCGCCGCAGCCAAGGCGTTGATCCCGTTCGTCGAGGGTGCGAAGCTCGTGAAGGACCCTTCACTCGCCAACAAGGTGGTGCTCGTCCTCGGGCAATCCTTCCCGGGTCTCACGGTGGACCCCACGGCCACGACACAGCCGCCGGCGCCGGTCGACACGGTGCGGGCCGCGACCGATACCACGGCCGCGCACGCGCCAACCACCACCACGACCGTCCCTGCAAGCCAAGATTGCTCCTGACTCTTCGCTCGCTCTCTGCGAGCCGGGGTACCCGGCTCGCGGTCGTTGGCTGGCTGGCGGGCG
>JBBDHW010000006.1 GCA_040880805.1 Acidimicrobiia bacterium
AGCTCGTTGGAAACGACAGTCCTCCTGACCGTCGACGAAACGATGGATGCCCTGCGCAAGGCCGAGCAAGTCCAGTACCGAGCCCCGGGCGCGTAGCGACGCGGCATCAGTCCCAGTCGAACAGCACACCGAGTGTGTCGGCGCGGCGCTCCTGGACGA
This sequence comes from Acidimicrobiia bacterium, assembly GCA_040880805.1. Classification (NCBI taxonomy): domain Bacteria; kingdom Bacillati; phylum Actinomycetota; class Acidimicrobiia; species Acidimicrobiia bacterium. The sequence continues at coordinate 160 of JBBDHW010000006.1, forward strand.
GCTCGTAGGCGTCGACGCATTGCTCGGGCGCGAACTCATTCGTCACGAGGCCGTCGACGTCGAACCGTCCAGTCTGTAGGAGGTCGAAGAACAGCTCGTGCAGGCTTCGGTCACCGTCCCAGTTCGGACCCGTCATGCTGTGGGCGTCGTGCGCGCCGACGATCTCGAGCCCACGCGTGATGAGATCGGACGTGAGGTGCTGGTGAGCCGGGTAGCCGGTGTCGCCGAGCACGACGACACGACCGCGGTCGGCCACAAGGCCCAGCGCGGGTGCGAGAACAGCCGCGTTGCCGGTCGTGTCGATCACGACGTCGGGGAGAATGCCGCCGCATGCGTCGAGCACCGCGGCACGCGCCGAATCGGCGGGAGCATTGATCACCGTCGCCGCGCCACCGCGGCGCGCGGCTTCGAGGCGCCGGGTTGCGGGGTCGACGACGACGACTTGACGAACGCCGGCCGCGCTCGCCCATCTCACCGACATCTGCCCGATGGGACCGGCGCCGACGACGAGCACGGTCGAGCCGAGGCCGTAGCGGGCCGCCCGAGCGCCCATCAGCGCGATCTTCGCGAGCCCGAACCACACGGCACGGCGGAGGTCGAGGCCGACCGGAATCGGTGTGCCGAAGGCAGGGTCGAGCACGTGCACCGACGCGTGTGGAGCCCGCGCGGCGAGCAGATCGCCGGCGGACACGCCCCGTACCGAGGCACCCACCTCCGTGACCTCGCCGACCGCGCTGTACCCGGGATGGAAGGGGTAACGCGCGTATCCCGACCAGTGCGTGCCGTCGTCGAACAGGCCGGCCAGGATGATGTTCTCCGTGCCCGTGCTCATGAGGCTGTAGCGCGTGCGCAGCAGGATCCGGTCGTCGGGAACGGGTCCGACGTCGAACGTCTCCAACTCCACCCGGTGCTGCTCGGGGAACACGATTCGCCGGGCCTGCACTTCGCTCATGCCGTTTCGCGATGTTCCTGCACGCGCTCGCGGATGGCACGGAAGAAGCCCTCGCGCAGCAGCGCCGCGTCGTTCGTGAGATTGCCGGAGTGGATGCGCCGCTGCATGAGGATCTCGGGGAGCAGGGCAATACCGACGCCGCGGTGCCTGGCCCGCAACAGCCAGTCGGTGTCGTCGGCACCCGGCATCGTCTCGTCGAAAACACCCACGAGCTCGAACACCTCGCGCCGGAACAGGCCGGAGCACGGCAGGACACCGCCGAGATCGCCGTGGACGTGATCGGGCAGGAGCCACGGAGGCGCCACGTCCACACCGTCGAAGAACGGCTCCTGCCGCACCCTGACCACGCCGACGTCGGCGTGGGCGTCGAGGTAACGAAGTTGGCGCGCGAGCTTCTCGGGATGCCACACGTCGTCCTGGTCGCAGAACGCGATCATCGGCCCACTCGCGAGCGCAACCCCCTGGTTGCGCGCCGCCGCGACCCCTCCCTGCGATCGCCGGTGCACGACGCCGCGACCTGCGCGGGCAACGAATTCCTCGGCGAGAGCGCCGCTGCCGTCGGTGGATCCGTCGTCGACCACCACCAGCTCGATGGGGCGGTGCGTCTGCCCCGAGATCGCATCGAGTGCGTCAGGCAGGAAGCGCTCCCCGTTGTGAACGGGGACAATCACGCTCACGAGCGTCGCCACGGTCCGAAGCTACAGTCCCGCCGTGACCGACGGGTTGCTCGCTTCGCTGTTGATGGACCATCCCTTCGCCGACGACGACGGACTGCTGTTCACGGTGGACCGCAGCATGACCGCGGGAGAGGCGCGCGCTGCGGCCCGCGCCCGCGCCGCCGAGCTCACGGCTCTCGGCGTGGAGCCGGGATCGGCGGTGGCGGTCGCGCTCCCGAACGGTCCCGAGGTCGTCACCACGATGACGGCGGTGTGGCTCGCGGGCGGCGTGTTCGTGCCGGTGAACCCGCGTTACCCGGAGGCCGAGCTCGCGAGGGTGCTCGACGCGACCGATCCCGCCGCGATCGTCCGGGCCGACGGCGTCACGCGTCGGGATGCGAAGCGTTCGTACGACCGTGGGGTCGCGTTCGTGATGTGGACGTCGGGCACCACCGGCGCGCCGAAGGCGATTCTCCACACCCACGCGGCCTACCTCGAGCTGCTCGACCGCGTGCTCGGGCCCCTGAGAGCCGACGGTGGAGGTGGAGGTGGAGGTGGAGGTGGAGGTGGCGGCCGTGACCCGGACCGCAAGCCGTCACCCAACCTCATCCCGGTCTCCCTCGCGCTGAACGCGGGCATCTACAACGTGCTGTTCGGGCTCCGCGCCGGCGCTGCGCTCGTGATCATGGACAGCTTCGAGCCGAAGGAGTTCGCGGAGCTCGTGCGCCGCTTCGAGATCCGCTCGACGGTGCTCCCGCCCGCCGCAATGGCAATGCTGTCCGACGACCCGAACGTCACCGATCTCACGCCGCTGCGTTACGTGCGCAGCATCACCGCGCCGCTCTCACCGCTCCAGGCGCGCCGGTTCACGAGCAAGTTCGGCGCGTCGGTGCTCAACAGCTACGGACAGGCGGAGATCGGCGAGGTGATCGGCTGGACTGCCGCCGACGCGAAGGAACATCCCGAGAAGGTGGGGGCCATCGGGCGCCCGCACGGCGGGGTCGACATCAAGGTCGTCGACGACGAGGCCGGCGCGCTCGGCACCGACGAGATCGGCACGCTGTTCGTGCGCCCGCCGAACATGGCGGCGGGCTACGCGACCGGCGAGGAGCTCGGCGACCGCGTCGACGCCGACGGCTTCGTGAACACCGGCGACCTCGCGCGGGTCGACGCCGACGGTTTCGTCTGGATCGAGGGCCGGGCGGGCGACTTGATCAACCGTGGTGGGAACAAGGTGTTCCCCGAGCAGGTGGAGGAGGTGCTCTGCCTCGCGCCGGGCGTCTCCGAGGCGGCGGTGGTCGGCGTTCCCGACGAGCGACTCGGGGAAGTGCCCGTCGCCTTCGTGGTAGGCGACGCGACCGACGAAGAACTCCGCGCGCTCTGCCGCGCACATCTCGTCGCGTACAAGGTTCCCCTCGCCTTCTGCCGGATCGACGCGCTGCCGCGCACGGAGGTGGGAAAGGTGATCCGGCGCGACCTCGTCAGCGAGTATCGGGCTCGCGGGCGCTGAGGCCCGTAGACCTCAGGTCCTGCCACTGGGGCTCGCGCTTCTCCGCGAACGCGAGCGGGCCCTCCTCCTGGTCGGGATGGCCCCACATCGACACCAGCTCCTTCCCGCCCGCGCGGCACGCGTCGGTGAGCCCCATCTCGAGCGCGCCCCACAGCGCACGCTTGGTCGCGCGCATCGCGGAAGGCGAGTTCTTGGCCACCGTTTCCGCGAGCTTCTGCGCCTCCTCGCGGAGGTTCTCGGGCGGGTCGACGATCTGGGAGATCATCCCGAGCTCGTACGCTCGTTGCGCCGACATGCGCTCGTAGCGCCCCACCAGCGCCATCCGCATGACCGCCTCGAACGGCATCTTGCGCAGCAGACCGATCGCCTCCACCGCCACGACTTGGCCGACCGACACGTGCGGGTCGAAGAACTGCGCGTTGCTCGCCGCGATCACGATGTCGGCGTCGGCGATCCAGTGGAAGCCACCCCCGGCGCAGATCCCGTTCACAGCGGTGATCACCGGCTTGTTCACCTCTTGGTGCCACGCAGTGAAGTGAAAATCGAAGTTCTCGACCGAGTCGCGGTAGCGCTCCATGCCGACGCCGTCGGTGGCGAGCTCGGACATGTCGACGCCGGTCTGGAACGCGCGACCCTCACCCGTGTGCACGATCACCTTCACCTCGGGATCGGCGTCGAGCTCGAGCCACGCGTCAGCGAACTCGTCGCGCATCTTGGCGTTCATTGCGTTGAGCACGTCGGGTCGGTTGTTGAGGAGCCAGCCCACCGGGCCGTGGCGCTCCAACAGCAGATTGTCGTACGTCGAAAAGCTCATCCGGCTTCCTCCATCTCCAACGCGAACCACAGCGCCTGCTTGGTGGCGCGCATCGCCCCGGGCGAGTTCTTCGCGACCTTCTCGGCCAACTCCTGGGCTTCCGCACGCAGGCGCTCGGGCGGATCGACAACCTGCGAGATCATCCCGAGCTCGTACGCCCGTTGCGCCCGCATCCGCTCGTAGCGGCCGGCGAGCGCCATGCGCATCACCGGCTCGACCGGCATCTTGCGGATCAGTCCGATCGCCTCGTACGCGGTCACCTGGCCGATCGAGACGTGGGGGTCGAAGAAGGTCGCGGTGCTCGCCGCGATCGCGATGTCGGCGTCGGCAATGAAATGCAGCCCGCCGCCGGCCACGGTGCCGTTGACGGCGGCAATCACCGGCTTCCCGACCTTCAGGTGCCACGCGGTGAACGCGAGCTCGGCGTCGCGTGTGCGGCGCGACTGCTCGCGGAGCGCGTCGGGGTTGCGGCTCAGCTCGACGATGTCGAGACCGGTCTGGAAGGTCCTGCCCTCGCCGGTGTTCACGATCACGCGCACCGCAGGATCGGCGTCGAGCTCGCGCCACGCAACCTCGAGCTCGTCCATCATCGTGTGGTTCATCGCGTTGCCGACCTCCGGCCGGTTGAAGATCAACCAGCCGACCGGACCGTGCCGCTCGACGAGCAACGTGCCGTACCCGCTCACCACTTGGCTCATCGGCCCTGGAAGTTGGGGGCGCGCTTCTCGCGGAACGCGGCAAGACCTTCGCGAAAGTCCTCGCTCCGCGACGAGAGCTCCATCGCGAACGCCTCGTTCTGAAGATGATCGAGGAGTGTTGCCTCGCGCCCGCTGTTGATCAGCCACTTGGTGAGCCCGAGGGCGACGGTCGCGCCGGAAGCGAGTTGCTGCACGACTTCATCGACGCTCGCGTCGAGCTCGGCGGCGGGCACGATCTTGTGCACCATCCCCCAGCTTGCCGCTTCCGAACCCTCGACGACACGCGCGAGGAGCAGCATGTCGCGCGCGCGGACCTCGCCGATGCGGCGCGGCAACAGCCACGTTGCCCCGCTGTCGGCGGTGAAGCCGCGGTCGACGAACGGCATCCAGAACCGGGCGTCGTCGGTTGCGACGGTGAAGTCGGCGGCGAGCGCGAGGTTCAGGCCGATGCCCGCGCACCACCCCTGCACCCGGCACACCACCGGTGTCTGGGTGGTGAGGATCAGCGGGATGAGCCGGTGGGCCTGCGACGGGAGCCGGCGCTGGATGCTGCCGACGCGCGGTCGCCGGCTCTCACCGGTGTCGCCGGCGTTGCGCGACACGATGTCGAACCCGGAACAGAAGTGGTCGCCCGAGCCGGAGATCACGATGACGCGTACGGCCTCGTCGCGCCCGGCCGCGTCGATTGCGTCGATCATTGCCGCCAGCATCTCGTCGGTGAGCGCGTTGCGCTTGTCGGGTCGATCGAGACGCAGATGCAGCACGCCCTCGTCGAGCGCGACTTCGAGGCTCATTTCTGTTCGAACTCGGCGCTGATCGCGGTGAGGGCCTGCTCGAGGTTCTTCGCGCCGCCGGGAGGATCGGGCAGGCGGATCGGTCCGTGTTCGCGGCTCGGCAGCAGGATGGTGGCGTGGCCGGGCGTGGTGAGCTCGCCGCGCTGGCTCTCGGCGTTCAGCTCCAGGTCGACCGCGGGCCGGTCGCCGTCGGCCAGGAACTTGTTGATGACCGTACCGCGCAGCCATTGCGTGTCGCCCACGTAGTTGAAGCCGCGGAACTCGCAGTCGAGCTTCCAGAGCCACGCGTCGTCGCCCATCCAGTCGGTGCACAGGTGGGTGAGCCAGGTTTCGCGCATGCGGCCGTAGTCGAAGGTGGTGGGGTTGCCCGAGCGGCGGGCGAACTCCGGATCCCAGTGCACGCGCTGCATCACGTCGGGCACGTTCTGCTCGTCGCGGTGGAAGAAGCGCGGGATGCGCTTGCGATTTCTCGCCGCGAGATCGAGCGCCCGAACACCGTAGAGACCCATGCCCATCCCGACGTGCCAGCAGACCATGTCGGTGACCGTGAGCGGGCCCTTCACCATCGGGCCGACCTCGTCACCGACTATGACGTCTTCCCAGAAACGCTGCTCTGCACCGCGCCGCTCGCGAGCCTGCCGTTCGTACTGTGCGTCGATCGCTTCGACCTCGTCATCTTCGTAGCGGCGGAACTCGACGTTGGAGTACTTGCCCTTCTCCTGCGCGCGCTCGCGCTCGGTCCGGATCATCAGCCGATACTGCCCTGACAGCATCGTGCCGTCGTCGGACTGGAAGACGTTCGCGCTCCACTCGTGGATCGCGCGGCCGGCGAACTCACTCGGCTTGTCGAGCGCCGCGACGGCCGCGTTCCGGCGGAAGACACGGTGGTCGGGCCGGAGCGGCGCCCACCATTCGCGCGCGCTGGCGGAGTAGAAAGCGTGGACCCCCCGCAGCGGATCACCCTTCATCAGTTCGCGCTTGTCCTCGGGGACCGCGGTGACTTCGTCCTCGCCGATGAGCGTATCGCCGCCGACCATCGCCGGCGGCGCGATCGGCCCACCCCAGATCGTCTTCTCGCCGTAGCTCGGATCACACCACAACGGGTTGTCGTCGCCGTACGCCTCGGCGACGTGCTGGAACGCGTCGACGTTCGCGCACTTGTAGTGCGGTGGCATCGGCCACGGTTCGGGCACGCCGATCCGCTCGCGCAGCCGCGCGACACCCTCGTCGGTGATCGTTCCGGTGGGACGCTCGGCCACGTTGCTAGCTCTCGGGTCCGCTGGTGAACGGCAACCCGAGCAGTTCGATTGCGGTGCCGCGCGCGATGCGGTTCACCTGTTCCTGGCTGAGGAAACCGAACTGCTTCGCCGCGGCCTCGCGCGAGTGGGGCCACGTGCTGTCCGAGTGCGGATAGTCGGTCTCGAACGCGACCCGGTCGGCGCCGCCGAGGTCGTCGAGCATCTTCACGCCGATCGGGTCTTTGAAGAAACAGCTGTAGACCTGCCGGTAGTAGTAGGTGGACGGCGGCTCGGGGCAGTTCTCCTGCCCGCCGCTCCACTGGTGCGTGATCCACACGTCGTCGGCCCGCTCGAGCACGTACGGGATCCATCCGATCTGCGCCTCGGCGTACAGGAGCTTGAGGTTCGGATGGCGGTGCAGCACGCCCGAGTACAGGAAGTCGACCAGGCTCGCTGCACTGTTCGCGAAGATCAGCGACGCGGGCACGGCGGCGGTGGCATCGGGCGACGCCTGCAGCGTCTTCGTGCCGGAGCCGATGTGCAGGCAGATGACGGTGGACGTCTCCTCGCACGCCGCGAAGAACGGCTCCCAGTAGCCGCTGTGGATGCTCGGGAGGTCGAGATAGGGCGGCATCTCGGTGAACGCGACCGCCCGCACCCCACGTGCCGCGTTGCGCCGGATCTCCGCGGCCGCGAGGTCGGCATCCCACAGCGGAACGAGGCACAGCGGCAGGAGGCGGCCGCCGCTCTGGCCGCACCACTCCTCCACCATCCAGTCGTTGTACGCGTACACGCAGAGCTCGGCGAGCTCCTTGTCTTTGCCCCACAGGAAGATCTGGCCCGCGAACCGCGGATAGTTGGGGAAGCAGAGCTGGGCTTGGACGCCGTTGACGTCCATATCGGCGAGGCGTTCGGGCACCTTCCAGCAGCCGGGCCGGATCTCGTCGAAGGTGGTGCCGGTGAGGGTGATCTCCTCCGGTCTGAAGCCCGACGCCGCGATGTGGCGCTTCAGCGAGACCATCGTGCCCTCGTAGTTCCACCACACCACGTCGGGCCCGTCGGTGCCGGGCGCCTCCACGTAGCCGG
>JBBDHW010000007.1:0-29262 GCA_040880805.1 Acidimicrobiia bacterium
GCCCTCGATGTCGGTGAACAAGAACGTGACCGTCCCCGCCGGCAACTCCGCCACCCCGACCCCCTGCTCGCCGCACCCGAGCCGCCAGTATCCCAGGCAAACGGGTGTACTGAAACAACGGGCCTACGCAGGTCAGCAAGTGGACTTCCGACCCGCCTGGGCGCCGCACGTCGCATGGGACTGGGTCGGGGCGGCTCAGGACTTGCGCCCGATCCAACGGACCGACTGGACACGCGATCGGACACGCAACATGCCCTGCGATCAGGAGAAACGTTGTCGTTCCGACAACGTCAGTGGAGGTGGCAGGAGTCGAACCGGGCGAGCGCATCCTGCGTCATCGCAGGTCAAAGCGCATATGCCCTGGTCAGCTGCGCTTTCGCGTTGACCGCGAGCGACCGTCAGTGACGCCGCGCCGCTCTACACGGGTGGCTGCCACCCGCCCGCTAGTTCGATCTGAATGTTGTCCGGGTCGCGCAAGACGATGAGCGGGCCTCCACTCTGTCCTTGCACGTCCTGAACGCCGGAGTGCGAGTCGGAACCACAGAATGCCCCGGAGCGCCGTCAGTGGGTCCAGGGTGAGCGTGACGACCCCGGCGGTGATGCCGAGCGGCCCGGGCGTCGACGCGGTTCACGTCGGTCGCGCCACCGCTGGGCGCGCCGGCGGTTGCCAACGTCGCGACGAATACACGCGTCGTATCGACGTGGCCAACCCGACCGATTGGACGAGCATGGCTGCGGACCAGGGACAACGTTGTCGGAACGACAACGCGAGTGGAGGTGGCGGGAGAGCCCGTCCGCGTCGTCGCAGGTCAGAGCACATCGTGCCTGATTGGCGGCCATCTCGGACAGACCGCGAGTGACGGGCGCTGTGTTCGACTCACTTCGCGTGGACGAGAGCTCCCGCCCGATGACGCTGTATGCTGCGTGGCGTATATGGCACAGCGAACGCAGATCTATCTCAGCGACGAGCAGCGGGCCCGCCTCGACGAGATCGCCAGCCGCAGACAGGTGACGATGGCCGAAGTGGTGCGCCAGGCAATCGACGCCTACGTAGCGTCCGACGACGACGTCGACGCGACCTTCGGTGCCGCGCCGGGCTTGCGCGCGGCGGTGCCGAGCCGAGACGAGTGGGAACGTGGCTGATCTGCTGGTCGACACCGATGTCTGTATCGACCACCTCGAGGGAACCAAACGGCTGCCGCGCAAGGGTCGCCTCGCATACTCGGTGGTGACGCGCGCCGAACTCCTTGCCGGTGGTGCCGGGCACGAGCCCGCGGTCCGCCGATTGCTTGCCGGGATGGACGAACTCGTGGTGGACCGACGGGTCGCTGAGCGCGCCGGTGTGCTCAGGCGCAGCGGTCTTCGCATGCCTGATGCACTCATCGCGGCAACCGCCCTCGTACACCAGTTGACACTGCTCAGCCGCAATACCGCAGACTTCCGCAAGGCACCTGGGCTCCGTGTGCGTTCCTCGTGATCGCGTGCGCGCATGGCCGCGACCCCAATGAAGCGAACGGGAATTGGAAGGAGGGCGGACCCGACACAAGGCCGGCTACGTGATGGTCCGCGTGCCTGGACACCCGCGGGTGAACAAGGAGTCCGCCCCGGGCTGAACCCGCTGTAGGCGTGCAAACGGGTCGAGGCGCGTCGCGCTGTGTCAAATCTGTGTCACGCCGCGTTTCATACCTTTCCCCGCGACGCTGTGACCTGCGCAAACGCGCCGAGATTCGCCGTGGAGGTGGCGGGAGTCGAACCCGCGTCTTCCGAGACCTTGTCGGGGCTTCTCCGAGCGCAGCCGGTGAAGAAGTCTCGGACCACCACCACTCACCGGCAACCTGTGGCGATCCCAGCCCGAGTGAGATGTCCCGCCGGGCCCTCGGGCGATTCCCGGCGGTAAGCCACTCTGAATGGCGCCCCGGTTCCGGCCGAGTGGCTGGGCCAGGAGGGACGCGCTGCTAGTTGGTACTAGGCAGCGATTGCGAGGTTCATGTCCTCGTCAATTGTTTGTGTGTGCCGGCTCTTTCTCGACGATCCGGCGACGTCGGCTCGCTTCCCCCGCCTCGATCCTCGAAATCGAAGCCACGCACCCCCTTGTCAACGTCGCGCCGGTGCATGAGCGGTGAGCGCGACCGCTCCATGATAGTGCGCCGTCAGTCGCGAACTCCCTTGAGTGCGCGTTCGGCTTCACGGTCGGCGTCGCGCTTCGCCAGGGCCTGGCGCTTGTCGTAGGCACGCTTGCCGCGACCGAGCGCGAGCTCGACCTTGGCGCGACCGTCCGTGAAGTAGACGCGGAGCGGTACCAGCGTGTGGCCCTTCTCCTCCGTGCCACGGGCCATCGCCAGGATCTCCTTGTGGTGCGCGAGCAGCTTGCGCTTGCGGTCCGGGTCGAGATCGGCACGCGAGAACGCGTAGGGCGGCACGTGCATGCCGTAGAGCCACACCTCGCCGTCCTCGACGCGGGCGTACGCGTCGCGGATGTTGGCGTGGCCCTCGCGCATCGACTTCACCTCGGAGCCGGCGAGCACGATCCCGCACTCCCACGTGTCGAGCACGAGGTAGTCGTGTCGGGCCTTACGGTTCGTCGAGACGAGTTGATCGCCGCGCCTGCTCACCCTTGCACGGTACCGTTTGTGCCCGTGTCGCCCGAGCTCGGCTCACCCACCTTGCGCCTCTCGCGCGCGCAGTACGAGCAGATCGTCGCACACTGTTACGACGGCCTTCCCGACGAGGCGTGCGGCCTGCTCGCCGGGCCTTTGAGTGGTGACGAGACCACCGGCGAGGTCACCACGGTGTACCCGTGCGAGAACGCGGCGCACTCGGCGCGGATCTATAGGGTCGGCGGCAAGGATCTGATGAGGGCGACGCTCGACGCGAACCGGCGCGACGAGGAGATCATCGCGGTGTGGCACTCGCACACCCACTCCGACGCGTACCCGTCGCGCACCGACGTCGAACAGGCGATGGAGGCACAGAAACTCGAGCGGCCGTGGCTCTACCCGATCGTGAGCTTGAAGGACGGCGAGCCGGTGCTGCGCGCCTACTGGATCCGCGACTCCGTCATCACCGAAGTTCCCGTCGAAGTCGAGGGAGTAGCGTTTCCGCGATGACTGATCGCGAGTACCGGCTGATCTCGGCCGACGGCCACCTCATGGACCCGCCCGACTTGTGGACGTCGCGGGCGCCCGCGAAGTACCGCGATCGGGTGCCCCGGATGGAGCACTTCGAGCAGGGCGACGCCTGGATCTTCCCCGGCCGCGACACGCCGAGCCCGTTCAACTGGGGCGCGTGCGCGGGCCGCGCGCCCGATCAGCAGGGGCTGTGGTGCCGCTTGGAAGACATAAACCCGGGTTGCTACGACGCGAAGGCGCGCGTCGAGGCCCTCGATCTCGACGGTGTCGACGCCGAACTGCTCTTTCCCAATGGGCTCGACTGGGTCGTCGACTCTCCCGACCGCGAGTTCCACCTCTCTATGACGCGCATCTACAACGACCACCTGTCATCGTTCTGCGCGTACGCGCCCGACCGGTTCGGCGGGGCCGCGCTGCTTCCCGCGATCGGTGTCGACGACGCGGTTGCCGAGGTCGAGCGGCTTGCCACGGTGCCGGGCATCGCCGCCTACCTCCTCAAGCGCTACCCGCACGGCGACTCCACGCTCACGCGCGACGAGGACGACAAGGTGTGGGCCGCCATCCAGGACACGGGCAAACCCGTCGCCATCCACGTGAGCCTGCGCAGCGCGGCGTCGTTCAACCAGGCCCCGATGGCGCTGCCGGGCACCGTGCACTTCTACGACGCGCCGGCGCGCATGCTCGAGTTCATCTTCTCGGGCGTGCTCGATCGCTTCCCGAACCTGCAGGTGTTCCTCGCCGAGATCGATTGCGGTTGGCTGCCGTACTACGCACAGCAGTGCGACGACAATTACCTCCGTCACTCGAAGTCGGAGTTGCGCGACGTGCACCTCGCGCGCCTGCCGAGCGAGTACATGAAGGAGCGGTTCCCGGCATCGTTCATCACCGATCCGTACGCGGTCGAGAACCGTCACGCGGTCGGCATCGAGCGGATGCTCTGGTCGAGCGACTTCCCGCACATCACGTCCGACTGGCCCTACTCGTGGAAGACGGTCAACGCCACGTTCATGGGCGTCCCCGACCACGAGCGACACGCGATCCTCGCTGGCAACGCGCAGCGACTGTTCGGCTTCGGCTCGTAGCAGGGGTGGACGGGTCGGTGGACGTCGCGGTCGAGCGCGACGTCGCAGTCGTCGTGCGCGACGGCACCGTGCTCCGAGCGAACGTCTACCGCCCAGTGAGTAGCGGGTCGTACCCCGCGGTCATCGAGCGCACCCCCTACGGTAAGGACGCGGCGCGGCCCTCGAGCACGATCGACGGGGTGCGCGCCGCGGCCGCCGGACTCGTCGTCGTGGTGCAAGACGTGCGCGGCCAAGGGAGGTCGGACGGCGGCGCGTTCTACATGTTCCGCGACGAGTTCGACGACGGGTACGACACGGTCGAATGGGTTGCAGCACAGCCGTTCTGTAACGGCCGCGTCGGCTGCTACGGCACGTCGTACGGCGGGAACACCTCCTGGCAGGCCGCGATCGCCGCGCCACCCTCGCTCGGCGCGATCGCGCCGGTGCAGTCACCGATCGACTACGTCGAAGGTTGGGACTGGCTCACGCGTGACGGCGTCCTCAAGTGGGGCCTGCTGCTCAACTGGACGCTCACCGCCATCGCCGAGTCGCAGGTGCGCCGCCACAGCTCGCCCGACGAAATGTCACACCGGTTGGAGGCGCTCGCGGCATGGACGGACGACCCCGTCGAGTTGTTCTCGATGACGCCGCTCGTCAAGGTGGGCGAGATGCTGCAAGAGGTAATAGGGCCCGGTGCCGAGAGTGCGGGCAAGCCGTTGTCGTTCTTCCGCAACGTCGTCGCGCGGGAGCTCCCTGAGTCGTGGCGCGGTGGAATCGACATCGCGCGCGACCACTCGCGAGTGCGTGTGCCCGCGTTCATCACCGCGAGTTGGTACGACGTGATCCTCGACCACGATCTCGAGCATTACGCGCGCATGCGTGCGTGCGCCGCGACCGACGAGGCGCGGGAGCAGACCCGCTTGTTGATCGGGCCGTGGTCGCACGGCATGTTCCTCAACGTGGTCGGCCAACTCGACTACGGGCGGCGCGCGATGGGCGGTTCGCTCGACCTCGGCGTCGATCTCGGCACGCTGCAGACCGAGTGGTTCAAGGCGCAGCTCGGCGGATCGCACGCCGCCGCGCTCGACGGTCCACGCGTGAAGCTCTTCGTGCAGGGTGTCAACCGCTGGCGCGACGAGGACGACTGGCCGCTCGCACGCGCGAAGCCGACCAACTGGTACTTGCGGAGCGACGGCCGTCTCACGCCCGAACCGCCGCGCGCCGACGAGGGCGTCGACACCTTCGAGTTCGACCCGAATGATCCGTGCCCGACGCTCGGTGGCGATCTCGTGAAACCGCCGGCGTTCCCGCCCGGTCCACTCGACCAGGCGCCGATCATGGGTCGCCGCGACGTGCTCGTGTACACGTCCGACGTACTCGACCGCGACGTCGAGGTGGTCGGACCGGTCGCCGCGCAGCTCCACGCGGCCACCACCGGGGTGTGCACCGACTTCGTGGTCAAGCTGTGCGACGTGCACGCGGACGGTCGCACGTTCAACGTGTGCGACGGCATCGTGCGCACCACGGGTGGCGACGGCGGGTGGACCGTCGACCTGTGGGCAGCCGCGATCGTCTTCCGGCGCGGGCACCGAATCCGCGTGCTCGTGAGCTCGAGCGACTTCCCGCGCTACGAGCGGAACCCCAATACCGGCGAGCACCCATGGGAGGCCACCGTGTTCGAGCCCGTCCGCCAACGCGTGTACCACGACGCCGCGCACGCGTCCTGTGTCGTGTTGCCGGTGGTCGGTTGAGATGCCGGCGTCGGTGCACGGACTGAAGTGACGTTGCTGCAGGTGAAACCACCGTGGCGGCGCATCGTCGTTTCGTCGGACATCAACCCGCGGCACGAAGAATTCCGGGAATGGGTCCCGCCCGACTTCGACCGGCGGTGTTCGACCTCGAGGGCACGAACCATGTGCTCCGGCAGGTTTGAGCGACTCCCGTCGGTAGTCCCAGGGGCTCGTCGGCGAGTTCGACATACTGGAGGTCGTCTTGCCAGGCTTCAGGGATGGCGAACGTGTCGAAAGCCAGAGTGCCGCGAGGCGGGATGATGTTCTCCGTTGGGTACGAGGGCCGCTCGCTTGCAGAGTTCATCGACACGCTGAAGTTCAACCGAGTGAGTGTGCTCATCGACGTTCGCGAAAACGCCGTCAGCAGGAAGCCCGGGTTTGGCAAGCAGAGCCTCGCGAATGCACTCGAAGCAGCAGGAATCGAATACCGGCACGAGCCCTCATTGGGCAACCCGAAGGCCAATCGCGACGCGTTCCGCAACGGCAACCGTGCGGCGGGGAAGCGCCGTTATCGCCGATGCTTGAACAACGGCGCGCGCGGTGTCTACGACACCGTGGTCGAGTTGGCGATGACCAAGCGGGTGGCTCTCCTCTGCTTCGAACGCGACGACACCTACTGTCATCGGAGCTGCATCGTGGAGCAGGCGCAGGCGGAAAACCCGGCCCTCTCGGTATCGCGCCTGTAGTTCTTGTCAGGCTCGCCTCGGCCAGACAATTCCGAGGAGGAGCCACTGGTCGGGAAATCGGTGCTGGTTGCCAACGAGGAAGACCGGGTCATTCTTCGGCCCGCACACATCATTGAGCCAGCGATCCCGAACTCGTTGCTCGGGATCCGCATAGCCGCGGCGATAGTTGCGGTAGGCCTGGTTGATCTCCCAGTCGATGACCTTGAGTCGGCGCGATTCGTCGTCGTCCGGGTACTGCACCACGAAGTGAAAGTCGAACGGGATCGGTTCGAGGGCCTGCCGGTCGTCTAGCGAGAAGAGGTCACCCTGCGCCACCTCGCGCGCAGCCTTCTCTCGAGCTTCCTCGAGTTCTCTGGCTGGCCGAGGCGACACCTCCAAATCGAGGATCCGACCTGTCTCGACAACCGCAAGGCTCGTGCCGGTCGATGCATGTTCCATGAGGACCTGACGCATCGTCCTACCGCGGTGGGGTTCGACCAGTGCCTTCCGCGCCTGCCAGTTGTGCTTTGTATCGATGTGGCCGACAACCCGGATGCTGTCCATGTCGGGCGTGAACGACTCGGGCCGCTCGTCGCTGGTGCTCTTCCTGGCGCGAAGCCGGATCGTGTCCCACTTGTGAACGCGAAGATCAGCAGGTACATCACGCACCCGAAACGGGAAGAGTCGCACCCAATCCGGCTGCCAGAGCGTGTCATGCCGAAAGCCCGCGACGCACACAACTTCGCCATGCCGGCTGCTGATGGCCGGGTAGGCCATGACGGACACGGCGACCTCGATGTCTTGGAAGGCTTCGGTGGGCATATGAACACCTCGCATGGCGACAGACGACATTCTCGTGCAGCGGGCAGGGTGCCTGGCGGTGGACAGGTCGGGTCCTTGGATCGGAAGATGTCGCGCATGAACCGTCGCGGAACGCCGAGCGCGTTCGTCATCAGCATCACGCCGTTCGACGAGACCGGCGAGATCGACTGGGACGCGACCCGCGCCCACTTCCGGCGCCTGCGGGAGTCGGGGATCGGGGTCTACGTCGGTGGTGGTGGGAGCGGCGAGGGTCACACGCTCCTGCCGCACGAAGTCGATGCGCTCCTGGCGCTCGCGGTCGACGAGCTGCTCGGTTCGGTGCCGACACGCGCGATGGGCGTCGAGCCGCGCACCGCGAAACAGATGATCGAGTTCGGGAGGCGCGTGAAG
Organism: Acidimicrobiia bacterium; assembly: GCA_040880805.1. NCBI lineage: Bacteria > Bacillati > Actinomycetota > Acidimicrobiia > Acidimicrobiia bacterium. The sequence continues at coordinate 7,857 of JBBDHW010000007.1, forward strand.
GACACCGGACTCGACGCGATGCAGGTGTACAGCCTCGACATGGGCCACCTCGGCATCCCGCGCCCGCAGGAGCTCGACCGGTATTTCCGCGACGTGTTGGAGCAGGTCGAGATGCCGTCGGTGATCTCGACGCACTTCTCGGTCGGCTACATGGTCCCCGTCGACCTCCTGTGCACGCTCTGCGACGAGTACCCGTCGGTGATCGGCGTCAACTGCTCGATCGGCCAGGACTTCACGTATCTCGTGCGGCTGCTCGACGAACTTCCTGGGCACGTCGAGGTGCACGTTGGCGGGCCGATGCACGCGCTGTCGGCGTTGGCGATGGGCGGCACCGGCTTCCTCTCGTCGGAGGCGAACCTCGTCCCGAAGCTCGCGAACAGCGTGGTCACGCACTATGGCGTGGGCGATTACGCGGCCGCGGCCGACGCGTACGCAAAGGTCGTGCAGGTGTTCACGCTGTTGTCGTCGCGCGTCGCGGTGAAGGCGTTGCTGAAGGCGTTCGGGCTGCCCGGCGGCGAGCCCCGACTGCCGCGCATGCTGCTCACCAGCGAGGACGACGCGCGCGAGGCCGTCGCGGCACTGCGCAGGATCGGCATCCCCGAGCTACCGTGAAGTGATGCGGCGGAGCTCCGCGGTCGCATCGATCCTGATCATTGCGATGACGATCGCGGCCCCAGCGTCGGCGGCGACCGCGAGGCCGAAGTTCGTGCTGACGAGCACCGCGTTCGGAGACGGCGGCACGATCCCGATCGAGTACACGTGTAGGAGCACGGGCACAACGCCGCAGCTTGCGTGGAAGCGCGTGCCCTCTGGCACGAAGGAGCTCGGCCTGATCATGGAGGACCCCGATGCGCCGAGCGGCACGTTCGTGCACTGGGTCGTGGCGGGGATCAAGCCGAAGCCGCCGTCGATCGCAGCCGACGCCGACCCCGTCGGAGCATTCGTCGGTGTGAACAGTGTTGGTCGCCCCGGTTGGCAGCCGCCGTGCCCGCCGCCCGGCCCTGCGCACCACTACGTGTTCACGCTGTACGCGGTCGGAAAGAAGGTGACGCTGCCACCAGGGGCGACCGCGGCGACGCTGCGCACCGCGATGAAGGGCAAGATTCTCGCAAAGGCGAAACTCGTCGGTTTGTTCGGCACCTGACTTCCGAGCATCCAGGACTCAGCCCGCGGCCGCCATGAGTGACACGTGGCTCGTGTGCGTATGTCATCGGCCGCGTTCGTTGTCACTCCATACGCGAGGGTCGGCGTCGTCGGTCGCCTCGAACACTGCGACGACGTCGCCCCCGCGCGTGAGGGCGAGCCCGACGTGACCGGCGCCCGGCTCGAGGTCGTTCGCGAAGAGCTCGGCACCGGTGATCACCTCGTCTCGCGATCGCGTGCGCACGCGGACTTGTCCGCCCCGCTCGCCGGCGGTCGCGACGATGCGTGGGAATCCGTCGGGTGCCTCGACGGTGACACGCCGCGTGCGGACCTCGCGCGCCAGCCGGCGCTCGAGATTGTCGATTGCGCGTCGCAGGCCGACGATTTCCTCGCCGAGCTCACGGATCGAGCGTTTGCCGTCGGGGCGTCGCGCGCCCCCGTTCCGTCGTGCCATGTCGCCTTCCCTCCGTTTGTCTCGCGATGGGCGAGCGGTTCGGGGAAGCGAGCGTCGGCTGACGCTCGGGCATCGTGACACAGCCGTGTGACGGCTACCGCTTCGGAGGTCGCCCGCGAGATCGCTTGGGCGGTGGCTTGCGCCGCCGCTTGTCGGCCTCGAGCTGTGCGTCGGCCAAGCGGAGAAGCTCGGAGGCGCTCGTGTCCAACGCCTGAGCGAGCGTCCGAAGATTGTCGAGCGACGGCAGGCGCTCACCGCGTTCCCACAACGAGATGGTGGTGCGGTGGATGTCGCTCTGGAAGTCGAGCTCCTGCTGCGTGAGCCCGCGGTCCTCGCGGAGTGCACGGAGCGCTCGCCCGAACGCGCGTCGAAAGGCTTGATCCACGGCCCGGCACCATCGTCGGCCGGCCGTGCTAGAAAAACAGAACTACTGCTGCATTTCGGCGCGGCGTCGACCGCGCGGGAGGGGCCAGTGCCGAGGGCGCGCAAGGCAACGGCGAAGCCGATCGAGCCGTACGACCACAAGGAAGCGACGCGGCTCAACAACCCGGAAGCCGGCCTCGCCCGCTACGAGACCGAGGCGCCCCCGAAGAAGCGGTTCGAGTACCAGTACGACCCGCGGATGGACCCGCAGCTCGAATGGGCGGGCAAGGCCGAGCGCACGAACTTCGACGTCGACGCCGTGAGCATCCACGTCCACGAGCGGCTCTCCACCGAGGCGATCATCGCGACGGTGCGTAAGGAGCCGCCGCAACTCGCGATGTTCAACGATCCGGAACTCGAACGTGACAAGGAGATCGGCTTCTACCAGCACGAGGTCGACTGGACCAACCGGCTGATCCTCGGCGACTCGCTCGTGGTGATGACGAGCCTGCTCGAACGCGAGCGCATGGGCGGGCAGGTGCAGTGCATCTACGTCGACCCGCCCTACGGCATCAACTACAACTCCAACTTCCAGGCCGACATCGCCAACCGCTCACCGCGTGAGACCGACGACGGCGCCCTCACGAGAGAGCCCGAGCAGATCCAGGCCTACCGCGACACCTGGACCCTCGGCGTGCACTCCTACCTCACCTACCTCCGCGACCGACTACTCGTAGCGCGCGAGTTGCTCGGAGAAGAAGGCAGCATCTTCGTCCAGATATCCGATACCAATGTGCATCGTGTACGCGTGCTCCTCGACGAATTGTTCGGAGCGGACAACGCGGTAACGCTGATCACGTTCCTGAAGACCAGCTCGGCGGGAAGTCCTTCCGGCGGGACGAAGACGCTTCCCACGACAGCCGATTACGTTCTCTGGTACGCGAAGAACCGCGAGAAGGTGAAGTATCGGCAGCTCTATACCGAGAAGGAAGCAGGCGGCGCAGGGGGCGGTCAATACACCTGGGCTGAGCTCCCGAATGGCGAGCGGCGTCGACTTCTTTCCGGCGAGGCGCTGCCGGACGGAGCCCGCCTTTTCAGAGCTGACAACCTCACGTCGCAGACGGGGGTCGCGACAACGCAGTTTCCAGTGGAACTCGACGGGCGGACCTTCCGGCCTCCGACCGGAGGTTGGAAGACGAACGCTCAGGGCATGCAGCGGCTCATGAGCGCGAACCGGCTGATCATTGTCGGCAACAGCCTCGCCTACGTTCGCTACATCGACGACTTCCCCGGCTTTCCGATCACCGAGGTCTGGCTCGACACCATCACGAGCGGCTTCGCCGGTGCAAAGCGGTACGTCGTGCAGACCAACCCGAAGGTCATCGCGCGCTGCCTCCTGATGTCGACTGATCCGGGCGATCTCGTGCTCGATCCCACGTGCGGATCGGGAACGACTGCATACGTTGCCGAGCAGTATGGACGTCGTTGGATCACCACGGACACAAGTCGCGTCGCGATGGCCGTGGCGCGCGAGCGCGTCCTCACCGCGACGTTCCCGTACTACCGATTGATCGACGAAGTCCGAGGCGTTGATGCCGGCCTTCGCTATCGAACCATTGAACGGACGATGCTGCGGTCGATTGTTCGCGACGAACCGCCGGCAGAGATCGCGCTGTACGACCTGCCCGAGGTCGACAATTCCAGGGTGAGGGTGTCGGGCCCGTTCACCGTGGAGGCGCTCTCGCGCTACGCGGTGAACCCGCTCCACGACGACGTGCCACCCGATCCCGGCGAGCTCAACGCCACTGCCGATCACGTCGACCAACTGCTCGCCGCGCTGAAGACCCGCGGCATCCCGGTGAAGGGCGCCAAGCCCGTCGACATCACGACCGTCACGCGCCTCACCGGTACGTCGCCGCTGCACGCCGAGGGCACGCTCAGCGACGGGCGCAGCTTCGCGGTGAGCGTCGGCCCGCGCTACGGCCCGATCACGGTGGCCCAGGTCGACGAAGCCCTCTACGACTCATACGGCTACGACCTCGTGGTGTTCGCCGGCTTCGCCGCCACCGCGGAAGCGCAGAGCTTCCTCGCACCGGGCAAGGCGGGTCGCTTCGACGTCGTGCTCCTCGAAGCGAACGCCGACCTCCTCCTCGGCGACCTGCTCCGCAACACGTCGGCCAGCCAGACCTTCCGACTCTTTGCCGCGCCCGACGCGTCGGCGGAATCGTTGAAGGACGGCACTCTCTTCGTCGATCTGCGCGGCGTCGACGTGTACGACGCCGCGAAGGGCGAGGCGAGCGCGCGCTCGCGCGAAGACATCGCCGCCTGGTTCCTCGACCACGACTACGACGGCGAGGTGTTCCATGTGTGCCAGGCGTTCTTCCCGAAGACCTCGGGCTGGGCGAGCCTCGCGCGCACACTGAAGGGAACGCTCGACGAAGACGCGCTCGCGCAACTCGCCACCTTCCAGAGCAACCCGTTCACGCCCGGCGAGCACCAGCGCGCGGCCGTCCGAGTGGTCGACTTCGCCGGCCAAACCAGCGAAACCGTCATACCGCTCCGGTGATTCATGCACGCACGCGGAGTCGTACCCTTGGGTCATGACCGATGACAAGAACGAATCGACTCCTTCACCGGAGGACGCGGCAGCTCGGGAGCGCTGGCTCAACGAGGACCCACCCGAGCTCGAGTTCTTCCGGAAGGCGCGCGCGCTTGGGATGCTGGACAGTCAGCGGCGAGCGCGCAACGCCGAGCTCGAACAAGACCAATAGCTCGCTCGGATCAGCTCCAGGTCAGCGCTTCGCGCCAGCGGTCTTCGACATCCCACTCGCGAACCCAGTGGTCGACGTAGGCACGGTCGTACTCCTCGCCGGCCGTCAGGATCGAGCGAATGTCGTCGCGATCTTTCGGCCGCCATGCGATCACCTTGTGTATCAACACATCCTCGATCGTGAGTGGGCCGCGGTTGGCTCGCCGGATCGCCAAGCTTTGGTACTCGGTTCCTCCGACGATCAGATCGATGCTGTCCAAGCCTCGGCGCGCTCGAATGAGGTGGGGCTCGCCGGCATCCCGCTTGACGTCGAGATTCCACCCAGCTTGTTCGAGCACGGTTGGGAGTTCGTCCCGCCACTGCACGAGCAAGTCTGCGTCGGTGGTGAAGCGGTGAGTGCCGCGGTACTCGTCAGCCGCAAACGCTCCGGCTATGGCCCACGGAACGCCAGCCCGGTCGAGGAGCTCGGTTGTTTCGTGCAAGACGCTACGAAGCCGGCCTTCCCGTTCGGTGTCGGAATCGCCATTGCTCATTTCTTCCCTCCAACGGTGGGAGGCCGCGCTTGGCTCGTCGCTCGTTCACCCAAGCTCGGAACCAAGCCTCGTCCTCGGGGCTCATCGGGGGAAGTTCTTCGCGCTCCAACTCGGCCGAGAACTCGGCCAGCTTCTGCATGTAGCGCTTGTCGTGCTCACTCACCGGCACGTCGCAAGTGTACGCCCGGGGTGTGACGGTTATGCCCAGCGGACAGGTCACCGAGCAGAACCCGATCGTCAACGATCCGTACGCGGAACCCACGCGTCACTGGCAATTCGGTGAGGGCGCACCGGTGCTCGTTGACGGCCGTCGCTCCAGTGGCTACCTCCCGCCGGGCGACTCGAAGTCGGGTGAGCTGTCGGTCACGGGCGAGCTGATCCCGCTCGATCTCGTCAACGACCTGCGCGATCGCGTCGCCCGCTGGCGCGCCGACAACTATCCGGGCGCAACCGCCGTCACCCGCGACCTCTTCGACCGCTGGTTCGATGACGAGCGCGAGCCAGGGACCCGTCCCTTCTTCGCGCAGCAGGAAGCCGTCGAGACCGTCGTGTTCCTCACGGAGGCACCCGCGGATCGTCGTGTCGGGATCGGCGTGCCGCGCACGGAGGCGTACGAGCGGTGGGCCGTCAAGATGGCGACGGGCACCGGCAAGACGCTGGTGATGGCGATGCTCATCGCGTGGTCGTCGCTCAACAAGTCTGCGAACGCGCAGGACACGCGCTTTGCCGACGCGGTGTTGGTGGTGTGCCCGAACCTCACAGTGAAGGAGCGTCTCGCCGAACTCGATCCCCACGCGGTCGTGAACGCGTACAAGTCCTTCGACCTCGTACCGCCCGGCTTGTCCGCGCTCCTCGGCCAGGCGAAGGTCCTCGTCACCAACTGGCACCAGCTCGCACCCGCGACGGATCCGAAGCGCTCGGTGCAACGCTTGGGCGAGGAGAGCCCGGCCGCGTTCTGCCGGCGGGTGATCGAGGGCGCGCTCGGGCGCAAGCGTCGGATCCTCGTGCTCAACGACGAAGCCCACCACGCCTATCGGCACAATCCGAACGCCAAGGTAGGTCGCGACGAGGCCGAAGACGTCGAGCGCGCCACCGTGTGGATCGACGGCCTCGAGCGCATCCACATCGACCGCGAGATCCTGCGCTGCATCGACTTGTCGGCCACACCGATGTACGTGCCGGGCTCCGGCCACGACCCGTGGAAGCCCTTCGAGTGGATCGTGAGCGACTTCGCGCTCGTGGACGCGATCGAGAGCGGGCTCGTGAAGGTGCCGCGCATCCCGGTCGACGACAACGCCGGCGCGTCGGTGCCGAAGTACCGCAACCTCTGGACGCACGTGAAGGCCAACCTGCCCAAGCGTGGGGACGACGCCGACGAAGGTCACCCGCTCACCGACTACCTCACGCAGGTCGACGGCCCCTTGAAGCAACTCGCCGGCGAGTGGCAGTCGACGTTCGGACGCTGGCAGGAGGCGGACCGGCCCGTCCCACCGGCGATGATCGTGATCTGCAACGACACGAAGATGGCCGAGATCCTCGAAGTACACGTCGGTCGCAAGGGCGAGGCCGGGCCCGGGCTCGCCAACTCACCGAGCGAACAACGCACGATCCGGATCGACTCGAAGCTGCTCGCCGACGCGGAGCGTCGCGACGACGCCGAGACGGCGACGGAGGCGGAAGACCGTCTCCGCCGCGTCGTCGCCACCGTGGGCAAGGTCGGCGAACCCGGCGAGCAGGTTCGCTGCCTGATCTCGGTGGCAATGCTCTCGGAGGGGTGGGACGCGCGGAACGTCACGCAGATCCTCGGCCTACGTGCGTTCGCCAGCCAGCTTCTGTGCGAGCAGGTCGTCGGCCGTGGACTCCGACGCTCGTCGTACGACGATCTCGGTACACCCGAGTACGTCGACGTGTACGGCGTGCCCTTCCAGATGCTGCCGTTCGCCAACGGTGATCCGGGTGGGGCGGTGACGACACCACCGAAGCTCACGTCGGTGGTCGCGCGCCGCGAACGCGCCGCGCTCGAGATCAGGTTTCCGCGCGTGGTGTCGATCGTGCACGACGCGCAGACGCGTCTCATCATCGACTGGGACTCGATCGTTCCGGTTGCGGTCAAGCCGGAGCTCGATCCCACCCGCACGACGGTCTCGGGTCTCCAGGGCATAGGCCGCGCGGAGCAGGACCGTGAGTGGGTGTGGGAGAGCTACCGGCGACAGAAGCTCTGCTTCGAGATCGCGTCGAGGGTGATCCGCGGGCAGAAGGACCTCGAGGCGCTCTTCCCGCAAGCGGTGCGCGCGGTCGAGGAGTTCGTCGGCGTGAGGAGGTTGGTCGTCTACGGCGCAGGTGCCGACGAGGGGGAGCTCGACAACGAGCTGTACAAGACGCAGATTGCCGAGAGACTGCTCGACGCGCTGCGCGCCGATGTCGACGAGGGATCGCTGCTCCCCGTGCTCGACGAGTATCTGCCCGAGGGGACCACCGCCGACGTTGCGTTCCAGACCGGCAAGCCCGATCCCGAGCCAACGGTGAGGTCGCACGTGAACTATGTGGTGTGTGACTCGGAGCTCGAGCGCCACATCGCCCGTGAGCTCGAGGCAGACGACCGCGTCGAGTCGTACGTGAAGAACGACCACTTGTTCTGCGAGATCCCGTACCGCTTCAACGGGAAGGCGTGCCGCTACCTGCCGGATTTCCTCGTGCGTCTCGGCGGCGATCGGTTCCTGCTCGTCGAGGGCAAGGGGCGCCAGACGTCGAAGGACGACGCCAAGGAGACCGCCGCACGACGGTGGGTAGCGGCGGTGAACGCCGATGGCCGGTGGGGTGATTGGTCGCACCACGTGGTCCGGGCCAAAGCTGAGGTGCGTGGAGCCATCGACGCGGCATTCGTGGCCGACGTAGTTGTCACAGGGTCGGTGTAAGTTCGGTTCGAACACTTCTCCGCCACTTCCTCCCTTCGTGTCGCGCTGAGGAGGAAGGTCATGGGAGCAGTGAAGCGCCAATCAGGGCTATCCGGGCCCGTACGCGGGCCGGCGGATGTCGTTCGGTTCGTCCAGGCCGCGCTCGGTACGTGGTACGCATCGCACGCCGCGGTCGTCGTCATCGGGCTCGACGCTGCCAGTCGTGTCACGGGTCTGGCCGAGAACCGGCAGCGCTGGACGCCGCGGAGTCTCACGGTGCGCGAGATGGTCGATCTCTCGGCGGAGCTCGCGGCGCGGGCGGTGGTCCTCGTGCAACTCGTGCCGAACCTGCGGCGCGAGCCGTCGATTGCCGACGCGCAGTCGTTCCGCACGTTGGCCACGAAGTGCGCGTCCGAGGGAGTGCAGATCCTCGACTGCGTCGTCGTGTCCGGCCAACGCTGGTGGTCGCTCGGCAGGCTGTTGTCCGAGCGCGCGGCGTCGAACTGAGGAAGGCATGGAAGACGCTCTCGCTCGACTGCGCGGGCCCGACGATGTCGCGCGCTTCATCGCGCGGTGTGTGCAGGACGACACGAGTGTCGATCCGGCGCTCATCGTGCTCGGCATTGATCGCGAGTGCTGGATTGTCGGTGGCGCCGTCAACAACGATCGGGTCTCGCACAACCTGCTGAACCCACGTGAGCTGGTCCAGTTGCGCGACGAGATCGATGCCGAAGCACTCGTGCTCGTCGAGATCCGCGGCGGCGAGCCGACGGCCCCGGAGCTCGTCGAGGCCGACCAGTTCCGGATCTTCGCTGACGCTTGTGAATCAGCCGGGGTCATGCTCCTCGACTGCCTCGTGGTGTGCCGCCACCATTGGTGGTCGCTTCGGGAGCTTCTGCCGAGATCGGATGATTTCGGAATTAGGGGTTGTAATGGGCGGGACTGGGGCGTATGATCGAACACATGTTCGATACGGAGGCACCCGAGCTGGCGACGCTCTCGGCAAGGGTGCTCGACCTCCTGCATGAGATCGACCGTCGGAAGGCCGAACTCGTCCAGGTTGTTGGCGAGTGGGACGCAGCTGAGGAATGGAAACACGACGGCGCGTTGAGCGGCGCGTCCTGGCTGGCACACCGCGGGCCGCTCACCCGGGACGACGCGTTGCGCCTCGTCCACACCGGGCGTCACGCGCAGACTCACGAGCGAACCCGCACGGCGCTCGCAGCCGGCGAGATCTCGGTCGCACACGCCGGCTCGATGGCCGCCGCCGCGTTCCGCCGCGAAGAGGTCTTCGTCGAGGAGGAACCCGAACTGCTCGAGCTTGCGTCCGTGCAGCAACCGGAGCAGTTCCTGTCCACCATGCGGCAGTGGCGCAATCGGGCCGACGAACAGCTCGCCCGCTCCAACTCGCTCAACGCGTCGGAACGCTGCTACCTGCGTGGCAAACCCACGTCGGGAAGCATGATCAAGGTCAACGGGCTGTTCGAGGCCGACGGCTGGGCCACGATCCTGGCCGCGCTGCAACCACTTGCTCGGCCCGACGCAGTGCCGAGCACGTCACCTCGGAGTGGCGGGCGGCGGCTCGCCGACGCGCTCGTCGAGCTTGCGGCGCAGTCACTCGGTGGCGAGACGGGGAGTGGTCGGGTGCGATTCGCGGCCGACATCGTCATCGACTACGAGACCCTGATGCGTATGGCGAACGGCGACCTGCTCGCGCGTATCTGCGACATCGAGGGCTTGGGTCCGGTCCCCCTCTCGATGGTCGAACGGCTCCTCTGCGACTGCTCGGTCGGCCGCGTGCTGATGCGCGGCCAGTCGGAGGTGCTCGATCTCGGGCGGCGCACCGACGTGCCCTCACCGGCGCAGCGCCGCGCACTCGCGCGCCGCGACAAGCATTGCCGGTTCCCCGGCTGCGATCGCCCAGTGCGCTGGACGGACGCGCACCACATCGTGCACTGGATCCGCGGTGGCCCGACCGACCTCGACAACCTCGTGCTCCTGTGTCGCCGTCACCACACCGCATGCCACGAAGGCGGATGGAACCTCGTGCGGAGTGCCGACGGCTCGATCTCCGCAGAACGGGGCCGCGGTCGTGCGCCGCCGCGGTCCAAGGCGGCGTGAGGGCGGCAAATCCCGACCGGTCTGGTCACGCTTGTAGCATGACTGAGATGGCGGTCACGGTTCGTCTCCCTACTTTGCTGCGCTCGTATGCCGATGGCGCGGCGTCCGTCGATGCCGAAGGGGCAACCGTGGGTGAAGTGTTCACCGAGCTCACGGGCCGTTTCCCCGGCCTCGCCGATCAGCTCGTCGACGGCGAGAGAGGGCTCCACAAGTTCGTGAACGTGTACCGGAACGACGACGACATCCGGTACCTCGACCAACTCGACACGAAGCTCGCCGACGGCGACACGATCTCGATCCTTCCGGCCGTCGCCGGAGGCTGAGCGAGCGCGCCATGCGCTACGACGACATTCTCGGCCTCATCGGCAACACGCCGCTCGTCGGCATCCACGAGCTGTCGTCGAACCCAAACGTTCGCATTTTCGCCAAGCTCGAGGGCCAGAACCCCGGCGGCTCGTCGAAGGACCGCATCGCCCTGAAGATGGTGGAGCTCGCGGAGAAGGAAGGTGTGCTCCACGCCGGCGACACGATCCTCGAGCCGTCGTCGGGCAACACCGGTATCGGGCTGGCGCTCGTCGCGCAGCGACGCGGCTACAAGCTGCGCGTGGTGATGCCCGAGAACGTATCGATCGAACGCCGGCAGCTGCTCGAGATCTTCGGTGCCGAGATCGTGGTGTCACCCGGCGACGAGGGCAGCAACGGCGCCATCCGGCTCTCGGCCGAGATCGCCGACGAGAACCCGGAGCTCGTGCGGCTCTTCCAGTACGGCAACCCGGCGAACCCGCTCGCGCACTACGAGGGAACCGGTCCGGAGATCTGGCGCGACTGCCCAGAGGTCGACGTGTTCGTCGCCGGGCTCGGCACCAGCGGCACGCTCATGGGTGTGGGTCGCTTCCTGAAGGAGCAGAAGCCCTCGGTGCAGGTGGTTGCGGTCGAGCCGCCGGCGGGCGAGCTCGTGCAAGGTCTCCGCAACCTCGAGGACGGCTTCGTCCCGCCCATCTTCGACCCCGACGTGCTCGACCGGAAGTTCATCGTGCGCCCACGCGAGTCGATCGAGTGGCTGCGCAAGCTCCTCGACCAGTGCCAGGTCTTCGCAGGTATCTCGTCGGGTGCCGCGGTCGCGGGCGCGGTGAAGGTGGCGGGCGAGATGGACGCGGGCACCATCGTCACGCTGCTGCCCGACGCGGGGTGGAAGTATCTCTCGTCGGGTGCGTGGACCGACGACCTCGACGAGGTCGTGGAGCGCGCCACGTTGATCAACTACTGGTAGGTCACGATGCACACCGACGCCGAGATTGCCCGCGCCGCCGAGGTGCTGCGGGGCGGCGGTCTCGTCGCCTTTCCCACCGAGACGGTCTACGGCCTCGGCGCCGACGCCTCCTCGCCGGCTGCGTTGCGACGGCTCTACGCGGTGAAGCGCCGCCCGCCCGAGCACCCGGTGATCGTCCACCTGGCCTCGGCGGCACAGCTCGCGGACTGGGCGACGGACGTACCCGCCGGCGCGCGCACCCTGGCCGACGCGTGCTGGCCGGGTCCGCTCACCCTCGTGCTCCCGCGTGCGAGTCGCGTGCCCGACGAGGCCACCGGCGGGCTCCCGACCGTCGGCGTGCGAGTGCCCGACCAGCCGGTCGCGCTCGCCTTGCTGCGCGCGTTCGCCGGAGATTCGGGCTCTGGGGGACTGGCGGCGCCGTCCGCCAACCGGTTCGGTTGTGTGAGCCCCACCACCGCGCTCGATGTGCGTGCCGACCTGGGCGACGACGTCGATCTCGTGCTCGACGGCGGACCGTGCCGCGTGGGTGTCGAGTCCACGATCGTCGACTGCACCACGAGCGCACCGGCAATCCTGCGCCTCGGCGGTGTCCCGCGCGAACGCATCGAGGACTTGCTCCATTGCTCGGTTTCGGTTCGGAATGATGGCGCGGTGCGCGCGCCGGGCACCCTCGCGTCGCACTACGCGCCTCGCGCGCGCGTCGTTGTCGTCGACGCCGCCGACCTCACAACGAGAGCCCGCACGGAGCTCAACGAAGGGGAGCGTGTAGGGGTGGTCACGCCGAAGTTGCCCCACGATCTCCCGGTGGATGTGTTGGTCGTCGGCGTGCCCACCGATGCCCACGAGTACGCACATTCGCTGTACCGGATGCTGCGCGACGCCGACGCGAACGAGCTCGACGTGCTCCTCGCAGTGGCGCCGCCCGAGGTGGGGATCGGTGCTGCAGTCGCTGACCGGCTCCGGCGCGCGGGGGGAACCCCGCATGATTGACGACGCGATCGGCGTGTTCGATTCGGGTCTCGGCGGGCTCACGGTGCTGCGCGCGCTCATCGACGTGCTCCCCGACGAACGCGTGATCTACTTCGGCGACACCGGGCGGTTCCCGTACGGACCGAAGCCACAGGAAGACGTGTTGAAGTACGCGCTCGAGATCACCGACCTCCTGCTCGCGCGCGGTGTGAAGGTGGTGGTGGTCGCGTGCAACAGCGCGGCCGCGGCAGCGCTCGACGCGCTCGACGAGCGGCTCGACATTCCCGTGGTGGGCGTGATCGAGCCGGGGATGCGGGCGGCTCTGGAGGCGACCCGCACCGGCCGCATCGGCGTGATCGGCACCGTGGGCACCATCAAGTCCGGGGCATATCAGCAGGCTCTGTCGCAGTGCACGCGGGGGAGCGAGGTCGAGGTGGTACTCACGTGCGCCGCCTGCCCCGGATTCGTGGAATTCGTCGAGGCGGGCGACGTCGATTCCGACCAGGTCCACGTGCTGGCTGAACGGCTGCTTGCACCCCTCCTGGCGGCCCAGGTCGACACCCTGATCCTTGGTTGCACGCATTACCCCCTCCTCGCCCGTACGATCGGCGATGTCATGGGCCGGGATGTGGTGCTGGTGTCGAGCGCCGACGAGACGGCATTCGCCGTCCGGGAATTGCTGACCGAGAAGGGGATGCGGGCTGTGCCGCAGTCGGGTACGAAACAACACCTTTTCCTCACGAGCGGACCGGTCGATACGTTCCGGACGCTGGGCGCCCGATTCCTCGGACCCGAGGTGGAGACGATCGAGCGCTGGCAATGGAGTTGAAGGCGCGATGGAGCTGACGGTCTTGGGGTGCTCGGGCTCGTTCGGCGCGCCCGGAGGGGGAGCGTGCAGCGGCTACCTCCTGGAGTCGGGCGACACTTCGATCTGGATCGACTGCGGGAACGGCACGTTCGGACATCTCCAGGAGCACGTCTCGGTGGAGGACCTCACCGCGGTGGTGCTCACCCACGGTCATCCCGACCACTGCGTCGACATCTACGGGCTGCACGTGCTGTTGCGGTACGGGATCGGGCGCGAGGGGGTCCCGGTGTTCGCGCCGGAGGGACTCGAGCGCTACCTGCTGTCGCTCGTGAGCGACTTCGGCAACACGTTCGAATGGAACGCGGTCGGTGACGGTGACTCCGCGAAGGTTGGCGACATCGCGTTGCGGTTCTCGCGCACCGATCACCCGCCGCCCACGTACGCGGTCGAAGCCCGCGCAAACGGCAAGCGCATGATCTATACCGCCGACACCGGTCCCGAGTGGACGGTCGGCGCGTTCGATCCCGGTGCGGATCTCGTGCTCTCGGAAGCGACGTACCTCCATGCCGATCGGCCGGCGCCGATCCACCTGTCGGCAAAGCAGGCAGGCGAGGCCGCGCGCGAGGCGCGCGCGCAGCGCCTCATCCTCACGCACCTTTGGCCGATGAACGACCGCGAGGACACGGCGAAGGAGGGCGCGGAGGCGTTCGGAGGGCCGGTCACCCTCGCGACGCCGAACCTCGTCACGGAGATCTGAATTGGGGATCCGGCGCGACGACCGTGAGCCCGACGAGCTGCGGGCGGTCACGTTCACGCGCGACTTCACCGAGTTCGCGGCGGGCTCGGTGCTCGTCGAGTTCGGTCGCACCCGAGTGCTGTGCACGGCCTCGGTGGAGGAGCGCATCCCGCCGTGGTTGCGCGGGAAAGGGCGCGGTTGGGTCACCGCGGAGTACTCGATGCTGCCGGGCTCCACGTCGGAACGAAACGAGCGCGAGGCGTCGCGCGGCAAGCTCTCGGGTCGCACGCAGGAGATCCAGCGCCTCATCGGGCGTTCGCTCCGCGCGGTCACCGATCTCGAAATGATGGGCGAGGTCCAGATCACCGTCGACTGCGACGTGCTCCAGGCCGACGGCGGCACGCGCACCGCGTCGATCTGCGGCGGCTACGTCGCCTTGCACGACGCGTGCTCGCGTCTCGTGGAGGCGAAGAAGATGGGTGCGCACCCGGTGACCGACACGTGCGCGGCGATCTCCGTGGGAATCGTCGACGCGCTCGCGTACCTCGATCTCGAATACTCCGAAGACGTGCGCGCCGAGGTCGACATGAACGTGGTGATGACCGGCGCCGGCAGGTTCGTCGAGGTGCAGGGAACGGCCGAGGGGAAGGCGTTCTCACGGACGGAGCTCGACGATCTCATCGGCCTCGCCGAGCAGGGCATCATCGAGATCTTCGGTCTCCAGCGCGAGATGCTGTCGGTCCCCCCGGAGCCGCGCCGCCAATGAAGTTCGGCCAGTGAAGGTCGTGCTCGCGACGGCGAACGCCGGGAAAGCACGCGAGATCGCGGAGGTGTTGCACGAGGCCGGGCTCGACGTCGAGCTCGCGCCCCGCCCCGACGACGTACCCGAGGTCGAGGAGACCGGCACGACGTTCGAGGACAACGCGCGGCTGAAGGCCGTCGCCATCTGCGACGCCACCGGGCTCGCCGCGATCGCAGACGACACCGGGCTCGAAGTCGACGCGCTCGGTGGCGCGCCGGGCGTTCGCTCGGCCCGCTTCGCGGGCGAGAACGCAACCTATGCCGACAACGTGGCCAAGCTGCTCGATGACCTGCGGGATGTGCCGGCCGGTCGTCGGTCGGCGCGCTTCTCCACGGTTGCGCTGGCGCGGCTCCCGGATGGACGCGAGGTGGCGGCGTTCGGCACCGTAGAAGGAAGCATCACGGAGTTGCCCAGAGGGATGGAAGGATTCGGCTACGACCCGGTGTTCGTTCCCGACGAGGGCGACGGCCGGACGTTCGCCGAGATGCCCGAAGGGGAGAAGAACTCCCTCTCGCACCGGGGCCGTGCGTTCCGTACCCTGGCAGACGGCCTTCGAATGGTCGCGGCGTTGGAGAAGCAATAGAGATGGCGGTGATCGACATTGCGGGGTTCGTGGCCGACCTGAAGGACCACGCGGTCGAGCACGGGTTCCACGTGCACGACGAACGCCATTTCGTCGAGAGCTACTCGCTGCGCCAGAACTGGGAGGTCGACCTCCACCCCGAGGAAGGCTGCGAGGGCCCGGTCGACCTCTATCTCTCGCTCGAGATCGACCCGCGGGTGCTCCTCGGGTTCGAAGACGCGGTCATCGAGCGCGCCGACCTCGAAGACCCACCCGACGACTACCACTTCCCGATCAACTTCACGTGGGCGTTGCCGCCGCTCCCTCACGGACCCGACCTGCTCGTGCTTGCCACCGAACTGGCCGCGAGGGGAGGCCCCGATCTGCCGCTCGAGGTGTCGGCCATCGACTCGATCCCCGAGGCCACCGACGCCCCCGAGCGGTCGCTGCGCATCGTTGCCCACCAGTCGGTGTCGCTCCTCAACATCCGCGACGGCGACGCGGTGTCGTGCGAGGTGCTCGACCGCTGCCTCGACGTGAGTCGCTACCTCCTCGAGCAGGCCGGCGACTGGCTCGGCTGACCTGGATCGCGTTCCCATCACCGGATCGGCCAGAATGTCCTGATGCCGATGCGGGTGGACTGCAAGAACTACGAGAGCCGCACCTATGCCAACGGTGAGGTGGTGCGGAAGTGCCGCATCGACCTCGCGCCGGAGGCGCCCTGGCGCTGCCCCGACGATTGCCCCGGTTACGCCCGCCGCATGATGGATGCCGGCTGGCAGGTGGGATCGCTGGAGACGGGCTACGACGTGCCGGAGTCCGAGCCCGAGGGAGACGACGTCGCCGCGCTGCTCGACGCGGCCGAGGAGATCGTGAACTCCGCCGCGCCCGACATCATGCGCGACCTCGGCCCGAAGAAGCGGGGCCGCTTCGGCCGCCGAAAGCGCAAGAGCAAGTAGTGCGAGCGTGAGTGAGTTCGGCAGGTACGGGATGACGAGGCCGCGGGTCGCGGAGCTCCGCGACCTGCTCAATCGGATCCTCGAGTCGTACGATGAGAACATCGAAGGACGTGGCTGACATGGCAGACACCATCACGACGAGCGAACGGTACGTGGTCCATGTCCGCGACCATGGCTCCGTGCTGTTCCCCGCGTTCTCTTTCCCGACGACTGGCGCTGTCGAAGGCTTCGCCGAGTCGACGGACCATCGCCAAGGGCGAAACGCGCGTGTTTGTCTCGGGCTCGGAAGCTGTGCGCTGGCTGCTCGATCCTGACGACGACGCGTAGTGCCCGAAGTCGAGATTCCGCTTCGTTTCAAGAAGAGGCTTGCGCAGAAGTCGACCGAGTCGCAAGGCGCGATTCTTCGTACCGTTCAGCAGCTCGCCGACCACGGCACGCGATACCCCGGATTGCACTGCCACCCCGTGAGGGGATACCGCGGCGTTTGGGAGGCCTACGTCAACGAGGGCGATCGCGTCACGTTCAACATGGCCGGCGGGCGGATCACCATGCGCGTGCACTGCAACCACGACGTGTTGCGCTCGCCGTGACCAATCTGTGACCACCGGGCGCCTCGAAGGTCGGTCGTACAACGCTCTGACCTGCGTGAACCTCGTGCGAGCGGGGAGACTCGAACTCCCACACCTTTCGGTACCAGGACCTAAACCTGGCGCGTCTGCCAGTTCCGCCACGCTCGCGCGGCCCATCCTCGCGAAAGCGTTGCACACCAACCGTATCTTTCGATACCCTAACCATGTGGGCGTCGAACAATGAGTCCCGGGAAGGGATCGCGAGCCGCAGCCGCCACCCTCTCGGTGCGGGTACCGCCCGGTGCAGCGCGAGCGTTGGCGCGCCTCGCCCGCCACGTCGAGCACGCGCTCGACCCGCTCGAGCTGTCCCTGCCGCAGTACCGCGTGCTCTCGCTCCTCGGCGACGGCTCCAGCGCGTCGTCGGCGCTCGCAGGCCGCCTTGCCGTGAGCCCGCCGAGCGTCACCGCGGTCGTCGACGGACTCGTGGCGCGGGGCCTCGTCGAGCGCCACGCTGACGCCGCCGACCGTCGTCGGCTCACGCTCCAGCTCACGCCTGACGGCGCCAAGCTCCTCCGCGCCGCGGAGGCGGCAGTGGACGCGCGCCTCGGTGAGGTCGCGGAATACCTCGAGGACCCGAGCAGCGCGGCGGCGGCGATCGAAGCGCTGCAGCAGTGGAACCACGCGCTCGACGCGTTCCGCGAGGACAAGCGCGCGCAGTGACCGCCGTATCGACGAACGTGTCCACGAACGGACAGAAGACCACCAGTTCGGAATTTGGCAAGTCGGCGTTCGGCGACGACGTCACGTCACCGTTCGTGCCGATCGGCGTCACGCCGCGCTACCCGCCTCCGCGCCGCAACATCGACCCCGATCGCAGCAAGTCGTGGCTCAAGCGCGCGATGCCCATCGTGCTCGCGCACAAGGGCATCTTCATCGCGTCGCTCGTGATCTCGTTCATCGGTCTCATCTTCCAGGTGCAGATCCCCAAAGAGCTCGCGCAGGCGATCGACGACGGCCTCAAGAAGGGCGGCACGCCGCTCGGCCAGTTCGTGATCATCCTCGTGATCCTCGGCTTGCTGCGCTTCGTGTGCAACTACTTCTCGCGCTTGCTCCTGCTGCGCACCGCGTACCGCATCGAGTACGACCTCCGGAACATCGTCTACGAGCACCTCAGCCGCATGTCGTTCTCGTTCTACGACCGTGTGCAGTCGGGTCAGCTCATCTCGCGTGCGAACTCCGACATCCGCGCCGTGCAGATGTACCTGTCGCAGGCGCCGTTCATCCTCGTGCAGTGCAGCGTCGTCGCCCTGGCGTTCGTCGAGATGCTGTCCATCAACGTTCCACTCGCGTTCGTGGCGCTCTCGACGATGCCGTTCGTGTTCATCGCCGGCATCAAGATGCGCCGGGAGATGTTCCCCGTGTCCTGGCTCATCCAGGCGCGTCTCGCCGACGTCGCGACCGTCGTCGACGAGAATATCCAGGGCGTGCGCGTCGTGAAGTCGTTCGCCGCGGAGAACGAGCAGCTCAAGGTCCTCACTGGAAGTGCCAAGCGCGCAGAGTGGGCAAACATCGAGCAGGCCGAGATCCGGTCGCGATTCGCGCCGCTCATCGAGAACCTGCCCCGCCTCGGGCAGGCGCTCGTGCTGCTCTACGGCGGGTACCTCGCCATCAACGGCCAGGCGACGATCGGTGACATCCTCGCGTTCAACGCCTACGTGCTCATGCTCGTGCCGCCGTTCCGTCAGCTCGGCTTCGTGATGATGATGGGACAGCGCGCGGCGGCATCGGCGGGGCGTATCTACGAGGTGCTCGACGAGCAGCCCGACATCGTCGACCATCCGGGC
Organism: Acidimicrobiia bacterium; assembly: GCA_040880805.1. Classification (NCBI taxonomy): domain Bacteria; kingdom Bacillati; phylum Actinomycetota; class Acidimicrobiia; species Acidimicrobiia bacterium. Next base: position 26,654 of record JBBDHW010000007.1, read on the forward strand.
GCGGTCGACCTCGTCGAGTGCCTGGGCGACGTCCACTTCGACCAGGTGAAGTTCGACTATGCCAACGGCACGCCCGTGCTCGAAGGCTTCGAGCTCCGCGTGCGTCCGGGCGAGACGGTCGCGCTCGTCGGGCGAACCGGCACGGGCAAGTCCACCGTCGCGCGTCTGCTCGGGCGCTTCTACGACGTCACCGACGGCGCAGTCCGCATCGACGGTCACGACGTGCGCGAGCTCACCCTGCCGAGCCTGCGTCACCACATCGGGATGGTCCTCGACGACCCCTTCCTCTTCTCGGTGTCGATCCGCGACAACATCGCATACGGGAAACCCGACGCTCCGTTCGAGGACGTCGAAGCCGCTGCGGTCGCGGCCGGCGCCGACGACTTCATCCGTGCGCTACCGGAGGGCTACGACACCGTGGTGGGGGAGCGGGGCTTCACCCTCTCGGGCGGTCAGCGCCAGCGGATCTCGATCGCCCGCACACTCCTCGTGAACCCGCCGATCCTCGTGCTCGACGACGCGACGTCGGCGATCGACGTGCAGATCGAACAGCAGATCCACGCCGCACTCAGCACGCTCATGACCGGCCGGACCACGCTCATCATCGCCCACCGCCTCTCCACCATCAGCCTCGCGGACCGCGTCGCGGTGGTGGAGAACGGACGGGTCATCGCGGAGGGGACCCACACGGAGTTGCTCGCTACCGAGCCTCGCTACGTGGAGATCCTCGCCCAGACCGAGAAGGACGCCGAGGAAGCGAGCACCCGGGATGGGAACGGACAGGTCGACGACGGTCTCCTGATCCTGCACGAGATCGACGTCGACGTCGCCGACAGTCGGCTCCTCGACGAGGGTGGCGACTGATGGCTGGGGGTGCCTGATGGCCTGGGGCGGCGGCGGCGGCATGTTCGGCGGCGGCGGCATGGGGGGTCCGCCGGGCGGGCACGTCGGCAACCCGGGCAGCGGGCTTCCGTTCGCCGGCATCCCGTCGGAACTTCAGGACGGGGTCGAGAAGCTGCTCGCGACCGAGCCCGAGTGGAAGACCCCCGACCCGAAGTTCTCGCACCGGGTGCGGGAGACCGGCGTCACGCTGCGCAGGATGCTCGGCGCGCACAAGCGCATGCTCACGATCTCCATCATCCTCGTGGTCATCGAAGCCGTGATGCTCCAGGCGGGTCCGCTGCTGACCCAGATCGGCATCGACAAGGGCATCAGCGAGTCCGACTGGACTGTGCTGCTCGCCTGCGCGATCGGGTCGATGGTGTGCGTCGTCATCACGATCGTCGCCAGCAGGTACCGGGTGTCGCTCACCGGCAAGTTCTCGTCTCGGATCATGTTCGAGCTGCGCTTGCGGGTGTTCGCACACCTCCAGCGCCTCTCGCTCGACTACTACACCGACGAGAAGGCGGGCGTGATCATGACCCGCATGACGAGCGACATCGAAGCCCTGCAGCAGATGCTCCAGGAGGGTCTGGTGCAGTTCGCGGTGCAGGGTCTCACGATGCTCGTCGTGACAGTGGTCCTGTTCTTCTACAGCGTGACGCTCGCGCTCATCACGCTGCTCCTCATCGTCCCCGCGCTCACCGTACTCTCGTTGTGGTTCCGCAGTGCATCCGACAGGGGTTACAACCGGGTGCGCGACGGTATCGCCGGAGTGCTCAGCGACCTGTCCGAGAGCTTGTCCGGTGTGCGCGTGGTCGTGGGGTTCAACCGCATGCGCCACAACGTGATCAACCACCGCAACGTTGTGGGCGATTATCGCGACGCCAACGATTACACCGCCGGGATCACGGCCACGTACGGTGCCGGCAGCGAGCTGATCGGCCTGCTCGGCCAGGCCGCGTTGCTGATGATCGGCGGCACGATGGTGCAGAACGGCACCCTGTCGGTCGGCGAGTTGGTCGCGTTCCTCCTCTACCTCAACTCGTTCTTCCAGCCGATCCAGCAGCTCGTGCAGCAGTACAACCTGTACCAGCAGGGTCAGGCCGCGATCACGAAGATCAACGAGCTCCTCACCACCACTCCGAGCGTGCAGGAATCGGACAACGCCGAGACGCTCCCGCCGATCAGTGGCGACCTCGTGCTCACCGACGTCACGTTCGGCTACGACCCGAAGATCCCGGTGTTGCGAGATGTCGGCCTGCACATCGCGGCCGGGGAGACGATGTCGTTCGTCGGACCGACCGGTGCCGGAAAGTCCACCATCGCCAAGCTCGTTACCCGGTTCTACGACCCCACCGAGGGCAGCGTCACCATCGACGGTCACGATCTCCGCGACGTCACCATCGAGTCGCTGCGCACGCAGCTCGGGGTCGTTCCCCAGGAGCCGTTCCTCTTCGCGGGCACGATGCGCGACAACGTCAAGTTCGCGCGGCCCGATGCCACCGACGAGGAGATCGCGGAGGCGGTCCGCCGCGTCGGCCTCACCGGGCTCGTCGACCGGTTGCCCGAGGGGCTCGACACCCCGGTCCACGAACGTGGTGTGTCGCTCTCGTCGGGTGAACGGCAGCTCATCGCGCTCGCCCGCGCGTTCCTCGCGGGGCCGCGAGTGCTCGTGCTCGACGAGGCCACCTCCAACCTCGACCTCAAGTCGGAGACGCTCGTGGGGG
>JBBDHW010000007.1:29272-47020 GCA_040880805.1 Acidimicrobiia bacterium
CCGGCCTCGACGCGGTACTCGAGGGGCGCACTGCACTCATCGTGGCCCACCGCCTGTCCACCGCGATGCGGGCCGATCGGATCGCGGTCGTCGATGACGGCCGGATCATCGAGCTCGGCTCGCACCAGGAGCTCGTCGCCGCGGGCGGGCGATACGCCGAGATGTATGCGGCCTGGACCGAACACCTCGCGGGTCACGACGACGAGGCCGATTCCGACGAAATGGTCGCGGCTCCGTCCACGGGGTAACTTCACCTCCGGAAGCGAGCGCCTGCGTCGCAGGTACCCTGCGGCGCAGCGAGCGGGGCCCGAGCGGCCCGGCCCGCAGGGCCGAAAGCGAGAGAGATGGCCAAGCAGATCCCGATCGTCGACTACCTCACGCTGGGCAACGACCCGCACCTCGTGGCAAACGAATGCACCGAGTGCGGCGCGATCTACTTCGATCGCCGCAACGCGTGTGCCCACTGCGGGAAGACGTCCTTCGGGAAGAAGACCCTCGGGACCACCGGCGTGGTGCGGTCGTTCGCGGTCGTCCACCAGGCAGGCCCGGGCGTGCCGGTACCGTACGTGTCGACGGTCGTCGATCTCGACGGTGGCGGCCAGGTGAAGGCCAATGTTGTGAACGTCGAGCCCGAGCCCGAGAAGATCTCGCTCGGAATGAAGGTGCGGCTGACGACCTTCGTCGCCGCCACTGACGACGAAGGCACGGAAGCCGTCGCCTTCGGCTTCGAACCGGTCTAAGGAAAAGGGAGATCTGTCATGAGTGAAGCCGTTTGGGTGCTGGGCGCGTCGATGACCAAGATCAGCCGCTACCCCGACAAGGACGTCATCGACCTCGCGTCGGAAGCGTCCCTGAACGCGCTCGCCGACGGCGGCGTGACGATGAAGGACATGGGAGTCCTGGCGTCGGGCTGCATGTTCGCCCAGGGCGGCATCGGTCAGCAGATCCAGAAGCAGATCGGCCAGACCGGCATTCCCGTGTACAACGTCATCAACGCGTGCGCCACCGGCGCCACCGCCGTGCGCACCGTCTACATGTCGATCAAGGCCGGCGAGGCCGACATGGGCATCGCCATCGGTGCCGAGCAGATGGGCAAGATGGGTCTCCTCGGAGGCGGCGGTCTGCCCCGTACCGAGAAGAAGGTGTACGAACCCGGCGGCCGCTACGGCGCGGTCCTGAACGTCGACGGCTATCTCGGTTCCGGCACGATGCCCGCGGTGTTCGGCCAGGCCGGCATGGAGTACGCGTACGAGCACGACGGCGTGGGCTTCGAGCAATTCGCCAAGGTCGCCGAGAAGAACCACGCGCACTCGGCGCTGAACCCGCTCGCGCAGTACAACAAGGTGTTCACGCTCGACGAGATCAAGGAAGCACGCGTCATCTCGTGGCCGAACACGTTACCGATGTGCTGCCCCACCGGTGACGGTGCCGCCGCGGTCGTGCTCGTGTCCGACACGAAGCTGAAGACGCTCTCGCTCGAGCAGCGGAAGCGGGCCGTGAAGATCAGCGCGTCGATCCTCACCTCCGACCCGTGGACGGAAGGCGCACAAGTGCAGCCCGACGTCAACACGCTCACCCGGAACGCGGCGGCCCAGGCCTACGAGCTGGCGGGCGTCGGTCCCTCCGATCTCAGCCTGGTGGAACTGCACGACTGCTTCGCCACTGCCGAGCTCATCCACTACGACAACCTCGGGCTCTGCGAGCCGGGCGGCGCGGGAGACTTCATCGATTCGCGTGCTCCGTGGCGCGACGGGAAGTCTCCGGTGAACGTGTCGGGCGGTCTGCTCTCGAAGGGTCACCCGATCGGCATGACCGGCGCGGCGGGCGTGTTCGAGATCACCACGCAGCTGCGAGGTGAAGCGGGCGACCGTCAGATCGAGGGCGCCAAGGTCGGCATGGCGCACGTCATCGGGCTCGGTTCGGCGTGCGGCATCCACATCCTCGAGAAGGCCGCCGCGTAACCAAGAGCGCACCCTGAGTTTGGCCTGAGCGAGGCGAAATCCGAACGGGTTCGGGCGACGTAGAATCTCGAAGACTCTTGCCCCCCAACTTCTGAGGAGCGCAGTGTCTCCCGAGCCCACGGATTCCGCGACCGCAGCCGTCGCCTCGGCGCGCCTCGAACGCACGCTGTTCGAGGTGAAGCGCATCATCGTCGGGCAGGACCGCATGGTCGAGCGGCTCCTCGTGTGCCTGCTCGCGCGTGGCCATTGCCTGCTCGAAGGAGTTCCCGGGCTCGCGAAGACGCTCGCCGCGGAGACCCTTGCGGCAACCGTGCACGGCACGTTCGCGCGCATCCAGTTCACTCCCGACCTCATGCCATCCGACCTCGTGGGCACGCGCATCTACCGGCCGTCGAGCGAGCGGTTCGACGTCGAGCTCGGCCCGGTGTTCGCCAACTTCGTGCTCGCCGACGAGATCAACCGCGCGCCGGCCAAGGTGCAGTCGGCGCTGCTCGAGGTGATGGGCGAGCGTCAGGTGTCGATCGCCGGCGTCACCCACCCCGTGCCCGACCCGTTCCTCGTGCTCGCGACGCAGAATCCGATCGAGTCCGAAGGTGTGTACCTGCTCCCTGAGGCACAGCGCGACCGCTTCCTCATGAAGGTCGTCGTCGGCTATCCCACACCCACCGAGGAGCTCGAGATCGTCACGCGGATGGGTGTCGATCCGCCGTCTCCCGTGTCCGTGCTCGACGCCGACGAGTTGCTGGAGCTGCAGCAAGCGGTCGACGGTATCTACGTCGATCCCGCGGTGATCTGGTACGCGGTGAGCCTGGTCTTCGCGACCCGCGCGCCGAAGGACCAAGGCTTCGTCGACCTCGAGCCGCTGATCGCCTACGGGGCGAGCCCGCGGGCCACACTCGGGCTCGTTGCCGCGGGGCGCGCGCTCGCACTGGTCCGTGGCCGCACGTACGTGCTTCCTCAAGACGTGTACGACATCGCCCCCGAGGTGCTCCGCCACCGGATCGTGCTCTCCTACGAGGCGCTGGCCGACGGCGTCGAGGCCGACCACATCGTCAACCGTGTCGTCACCGCGATCCAGCTCCCACGGATCGCCCCGAGCCAGGAGCGCATGCCGGGCGCTCGGCCCGCGGGGCTCACGGCCGGCTCTGTGCCTGAACGCCAAGCCGGCGCGCGTGCGCCCGGTTCCGAGGCCGAACAGGACGAGCGCACGGCATGAACGACGGCGCCGCGTCCGCGCCGCGGGTCGAGTCCACGCTCCGCCGCCTCGAGCTCGACGTGTTCCGTCGCCTCGACGGACTGCTGCAAGGTGATCACCTGGGTCTCGTGCCCGCGCCCGGTTCCGAGGCGGGGGAGAGTCGCGAGTACCAGGCGGGCGACGACGTGCGCCGCATGGACTGGGCGGTCACCGCGCGCACCACGATCCCGCACGTGCGCGACACGATTGCCGACCGCGAGCTCGAGACGTGGATCGTGGTCGATCGCTCGGCCAGTCTCGACTTCGGAACCGCGCAATTCGAAAAGCGCGACCTCGCGCTCGCGATGGTCGCCGCGGTCGGGTTTCTCACGAGTCGAGCCGGGAACCGCGTCGGCGCTCTCGTCCTCGGAAACGACCGAACGTTCTTTGTTCCGGCGCGCGCCGGACGCGAAGCGATGCTTGCGCTGCTCCATCGGATCGACTCGGTACCGCGTGCCGAGCACGCGCAGGCGCCGGCGGGCGATCTGCGCGGCGCGCTGCGCACCGTCGCCAAACTCGCTCGCCGCCGCGGCCTGGTGGTCGTCATCTCCGACTTCCTCACCGATTGCGACTGGCAGCCCGCGCTGCGCGCCCTCGCAGTCCGCCACGACGTGCTCGCGGTCGAGATCCTCGATCCTCGTGAGGTGGAGCTTCCGCCCGTCGGTCTCGTGACGTTCGTCGATACCGAAACCGGGCGTCGCGTCGAAGTGCAGACCGCGAGCGAGCGGGTGCGCGCTCGCTTCGCCGAAGCAGCCGCGCGCCAGCGCGCGCGCATCGCGCAAGACGTCCGCGTCGCGGGTGCCGAGCACGTCGTGCTGCGCACCGACCGCGACTGGCTCCTCGATCTGGTCAAGTACGTCGTCACGCGCAAGCGCCGGCGTACCGCACGCGTGGCACCCGCTCGATGAGTTTCTTCGCCGCATCCCGGCTGTGGCTGCTCGTGTTCGTCGTGGTCCTTGCAATCGCGTATGTGCTCGTGCAGCGTCAGCGCCGCCAGTACGCGGTCCGGTTCACCAACGTCGACCTCCTGGCATCGGTCGCGCCGCGGCGGCCCGGATGGCGACGTCACCTCGCCGCCGTGTGCTTGTTGCTGGCGTTGATGCTCATCGTCCTCGCCTTCGCGCGCCCGGCACGCGCCGTGCAGGTGCCACGCGAGACGGCAACCGTCATGCTCGCGGTCGACGTCTCGCAGTCGATGCGGGCGACCGACGTCGAGCCCACGCGTATCCGCGCCGCGCAGCGTGCGGTTCGTACCTTCGTCGATTCGTTGCCGAAGCGGTTCCGCCTCGGCCTCGTCGCGTTCGCGGGCAACGCGGGGGTGCTCGTGCCTCCCACTCACCAGCGTGAGCTCGTGCGGGGCGCGGTGGCCAACCTCCAGCTGCAACAGCAGACCGCGATCGGTGAGGCGATCTTCGCGTCGATCGACGCGATCGAGAACTCGCCGCTCGACAAGGGCAAGCGGCCGCCGGCTCGCATCGTGCTGCTGTCCGACGGTGCCACGAACGCCGGCCGTCCGAACGCCGAGGCCGCTGCGGCTGCGAAGAAGAAGGGTGTGAAAGTGTCGACGATCGCGTTCGGCACCGACTCCGGCACCGTGGTGGTCCAGGACGAAGTGGTCCCGGTCCCGGCCGACCGTGAGGCACTGCGCCAGATCGCCGACGACACCGGCGGCCGGTTCGCGTCCGCTGCCACCGAGAACGACCTCCGCAAGACCTACGAAGACCTCGGGAGCCGCCTCGCCGAGGTCACCCGACGCCGCGAGGTCACGGTCTGGTTCGTGGGCGCGGCCCTGCTCTTCGGCTTCGCCGCCGCCGCCGCCTCCCTCGTCTGGACCAGTCGCCTGCCCTGATCGTGCGTGAGGGCCGTTACTTCCGTCACAGGGAGGGATCCAGGCGCGATTCTCGGTCAAGTCCGGGCGTTTCCGGGTCGTTTCCTGTCGGAGCGGGTGCCTCAGGCCCGCCTACGTGACGGAGGAGGGGGCCCACATGTCCTCCGGGGATTCACCGCTCCTGCACCCCTCGGTGTTCTCGTGTTCGATCTCGCGGGGGAACGGCCGCGTGGAGATCGGCATCATCGGCGAGATCGACCGGACGTCCGCCGGACAGTTCCGCAACCAGCTCCTCACGCTGGCGAAAGAGCACCCGGTGGCGATCGCGATCAACATGAAGGATGTCGCGTTGCCCGACGGGTCGGCGGTCGCGGTGCTGGTGGAGGCCTGGCGCTTCGCCCACGAGCACGGCATCCAGTTGGCCGTGACCTCGCCGTCGCCTGCCGTCACCCAGGTCTTCGACGTCGCACCCTCCGGTCAGCTCCTCACGCTCCGCTAACCTCGCCCGCGCATGCCTGGCGAGATCACGGACTTCCGCGTCGAGATCGCGCCCGACGCGGTCGCCGACCTCCGCGATCGTCTCGCGCGCACGCGCTGGCCGGAAGCCGAGACCGTCGACGACTGGTCGCAGGGCGTACCGCTCGCGTACGCACAGTCGTTGTGCGCGTACTGGGCCCGCGGGTACGACTTCGCTGCGGCCGAGCAGCGGTTCAACGCGTTCCCGCAGTTCCGCACCGAACTTGACGGTCTCGGCATCCACTTCGTCCACGCGCGGTCGCCACATGCCGACGCGCTCCCGCTCGTGCTCACGCACGGTTGGCCCGGCTCGGTCGTCGAGTTCCAGAAGGTGATCGGCCCCCTCTCCGATCCCAGTGCGTACGGTGGCGACGCGGCCGATGCGTTCCACGTGGTGTGCCCGTCGCTTCCGGGTTACGGGTTCAGCGACAAGCCGTCGAGCGCGGGATGGAAGATCGAACGGATCGCGCGCGCGTGGGTCGAGCTGATGGCGCGCCTCGGCTACTCGCGGTACGGCGCGCAAGGTGGCGACTGGGGTTCGTTCGTCACCACGAGCATCGGCCAGCAGGACCCGGAGCATGCTGTGGGGGTCCACGTCCAGCTCCCGCTCGTGGCGCTCGACGCGTCGATGATGACCGACCTCACTCCGGCAGAGCAGTCGTCGCTCGAATCCACCGCGTACTACAGCCGGTGGGGCTCCGGGTACTCGACGCAACAGGCTTCGCGCCCGCAGACGCTCGGCTACGGCCTGGTCGACTCACCCGCCGCCCAGTGCACATGGGTCGTCGAGAAGTTCTGGGACTGGACCGACTGCGACGGTCATCCGGAAAACGTGCTGTCGCGCGACGAGTTGCTCGACAACGTGATGTTCTACTGGCTGCCCGGGACCGGGGCGTCGTCGGCGCGCCTCTACTGGGAGAGCTTCCACGAGCAGAACACCGAGCCGGTCACGGTTCCGTCGGGCTGCTCGATCTTCCCGAAGGAGATCTTCCGGCCGTCGCGCCGCTGGGTCGAGCAGCGGTTCACCGACCTTCGATACTTCAACGAGCTCGACCGCGGCGGCCACTTCGCCGCCTTCGAGCAGCCCGAAACCTTCGTGGACGAGGTGCGTGCGTTCTTCCGCCTCGTGCGCTGAGAGCAGGTAAGCGATGTCCGCAGGCGTGTGGGCCGACGGCGACGCGTGGACGGTGGCCGAGCTGATCCAGGCACGGCTCGAGTCCGATCCCGACCGCGAGCTGTTCGACGTCAACGGCGAGCAGTGGACCGCGCGCACGCTGTTCAGTGCGGCCGATCGATTCGCGAACGCCATGCGGGCCTACGGCCTCGAGAAGGGTGATCGCGTCGCCGCCCTCGTCGAGAATTCCTCGGAAGCCGTCGTCACACAGTTCGGTGCGGTGCAACTCGGCGGGGTCAGCGTGCCGATCAACACCGCGTACAAGGGGGAGTACCTCCGCCACCAGCTTGCCGACTCCGGCGCCAAGGTGCTGGTGATCGATGGCGACGTCGCCGACCGCGCGCGTGCCGTCGCCGATTCGATCGACACGCTCGAGCACGTCGTCGTGCTGGGTGGGGATCCTGCCAATGGAACTCTTGGCACCACGCCCGGCACGAACTGGCACGCGTGGAGCGAGGTCATGTCGGCCGACGACGCGCCGAGCAAGCCTGCGATGTCGCCGACCGACCTGCACTGCTTCATCTACACCGGGGGCACCACCGGCCTCTCGAAGGGCTGCGTGATCAACAACAACTACTGCGTCACGCTCGCGAAGCAGATCGCGATCATGTGGGAGCGTGGCCCCGACGACGTGGTGTGGACGCCGCTCCCGTTGTTCCACTACAACGCGGTATCGGTCGTGCTCGTCGGCACGCTGCTCACCGGTGGACGCGCCGCGATCTACAAGAAGTTCTCGGTGTCGAACTTCTGGCCGGAGGTCAACCGCACCGGTGCCACGCACGCGAGCACCCTCGGCAGCATGGTCACGCTCATCGCCAACGACCCGGTGCGACCCGAAGCGCCCGATTCCGGGATGCCCGAGGCCAACACGACCTTGCGCTTCATGTCGGGGGTGCCCATGCCGCCCGCGGTCGCGCAGCAGTGCATCGAGCGGTTCGGCATCCGTCCCTTCGACGCCGCGTACGGCACCACCGAAGGCTCGCTCTGGTGCTGGTTGCCGCCGGGCATGGAGAACAAGCCCAACGCGGCGGGCATCGTCAACGACGAGTACTGGGACATCCGCATCTTCGACGACGACGACAACGAGGTGCCGGTCGAGACGCCGGGCGAGATCGTCGGCCGGCCGCGGAAGGCGAACGTGATGTTCGACGGCTACTGGGGCCGGCCCGACGCCACCGTGCAGATGTTCCGCAACCTCTGGATGCACAGTGGCGACATCGGCCGTTTCGACGTCGACGGCTTCCTCTACTTCATGGACCGCAAGGCCGACTACATGCGCCGCCGCGGCGAGAACGTCTCGAGCTACGAGCTCGAGGAGGTCTTCATCCGTCATCCCGCGATTGCCGACGTCGCGGTCTTCGCCGTGCCGAGCCCCGTCACCGAAGACGACATCATGGTCGCGGTGGAGGTCGTGGAGGGCTCGACGATCACCGAAGAGGAGCTCTACCGCTGGTCGCTCGATGCGATCCCGTACTTCGCGCTGCCCCGCTACATCGAGATCCGTGACGAGCTGCCGCGCAGCGAGATGAAGAAGATCCTGAAGGCCCAGCTGCGCGAGGAGGGCGTCGGACCGAACACGTGGGACGCCGACAAGAGCGGCATCGAGGTCGAGAAGCGCTGACCGAGCAACCGAAGTTCCGGAGCACCACGCTCGGCGAGCTCTTCGGTGAGGTCGCAGACGCGTTCCCTGACGCGGTCGCGTACGTGGAAGGCGACGAGCGCGTCACGTTTTCGGAATGGGTGCGCCGCGCCGACTCGCTCGCCGCAACGTTGGCGGAACGCGGAGTGGGATCGGGTGACGTCGTCGCATTGCTCCTGCCGTCGTCGATCGACTTCGCGGTGGGCTATGCGGCCGCGAGCCGGCTGGGTGCGGTGGCGACCGGGGTCAACACACGGCTGGGCCCGAACGAGATCACCGCGATCCTCGGCAAGTGCACGCCCGCGGCGCTGATCCACGAGTCGGCGGGCGACCCGGTACCGGTCGGCGCGTTCAGACCCGGCGTGGTGATGTCGCGTGCGGAGATGCCGCGCGCAGCCGCGCAAGGGAGAGCGCTGCCGTCGCTCGCAGCGATACGCCCCGAAGACCCGGCGTGCATCGTGTGGACGAGCGGCACCACGGGGATGCCGAAGGGCGCGTGGTTCGACCACCGCGCGCTCCGGGCGTCGGCGGAGATGAGCGGCATCCTGAGCGCGCCGTTCGACCGCCGGTCGATGCCGATCCCGTTCGCGCACGCCGGCTACATGAACAAGGTGTGGGACCAGCTCGCGTTCGTGATCACGTGCGTGCTGCTGCCCGGCGCGTGGTCGGCGGAGGCGATGCTCGACCTCATGGTGAGGGAGCGGATCACGGGCGGGCAGGGCGTACCCACGCAGTGGGCGAAGCTCGTCGACCTGCCCGAGCTCGCGACCGCCGACCTGTCGTCGTTGCGGCTCGCGGGCACCGGTTCGGCGCCGGTGTCGCCCGAGCTCGCCGAGAAGATGCGCACGCGGCTCGGCTGCCCGATCGTCGTCCGCTACGCGTGTACCGAGTCGTCGACCATGACCGGCACCGAGCCCGGCGATCCCGTCGAGGTGCTGCTGCACACCGTCGGACGACCGCTGCCCGGCGTGGAGATGGTGCTGGTGAGCGAAGACGGCGAGGAAGTGCCGCAGGGTGAGACCGGCATCATCCGGATGCGCACGCGCTGCCAGATGCGCGGCTACTGGAACGACCCCGAACGCACCGCCGAGACCATGTCAAGCGACGGATGGATCCAAACCGGTGATCTCGGCTTCTTTCGCGATGACGGCAACCTCGTGCTGTGCGGCCGCATCACCGAGATGTACATCCGCGGTGGTTACAACGTGTACCCGCTCGAAGTCGAGAACGTGCTGGCGGAGCACCCGGGAGTCGAGCGGGTCGCGGTGCTCGGTCACCCGGCACCGGTGATCGGCGAGATCGGTGTGGCGTTCGTCGTGCCGGCCGATCCCGCGTCACCGCCGACGGCGGACGAGCTCGAGCGGTGGTGCCGCGAGCGTCTCGCCGACTACAAGGCGCCCGACCGCGTCGAGTTCGTCGACGCCTTGCCGATCACCCCCACGATGATGAAGATCGACAAGACAGCCCTCCGCGCACACCTCACCTAACGAAACCTGCGTCGTCTGTGGGCGCTATACGACCTTGAACGACGCAGGTTCGTGCTGGGTGGGGATGATCAGGGCGTCGACGGCGACGACTCCCGCGCCCTTGGGCATCACCATGAGGGGGTTGACGTCGAGCTCCGCGATGTCGTCGCCGACTTCGAGCGCGAGTCGCTGGAGCTTCATGATCACCTCGACGAGCGCGTCGAGGTCGCCGGCCGGACGGCCGCGCGCGCCGCGCAGGAGCCTCACCCCGCGCGTCTGTTCCACCATCGCGCGCGCCTGAGCTCTGGTGAACGGTGGTACGCGGAATGCGACGTCCTCGAACACCTCGGTGAAGATGCCGCCGAGGCCGTAGAGGATCGTGGGGCCGAACGGGATTTGGTGCGACAGCCCGAGGATGGCCTCGGCCACAGGATCCTGCACCATGGTCTGTACGACCACGCCGTCGACGGTCGCATTGGGCGCAACGCTGCGCGCGCGTTCCGTCAAACGCCGGTACGTCGTACGTACCGCGGCCTGCGTTTCGACGCCCACCGCGACGAGCCCGAGGTCGGACTTGTGCGCGATGTCGGCCGACAGGATCTTCATCACCACCGGCAGCCCGAGCGCCCGCGCCGCGCTCACCGCGTCGGAAGCGGATGTCGCCACGTGCTCGTCGACCGTGGGGATGCCGTAGGCCGCGAGCAGCTCCTTGGCCGCGACCTCGTCGAGCGCGCCGCCCTTGGCCAGGAGCGCACGCGCGATCGGCGCCGCCGCCGATGGTCGCTTCGGCACGTTCGTGAACGGGCTCCGGTAGTTCCGCGTGAAGTGGCTGAACTCCACGAGCGCCTTGATGCCGCGGACCGCGCCGCCGAACGAGTGGAACAACGGCACGCCCGCCTCGCAGAGCGCGCGGTACGCAGGGTCGTCGCGGATCGGCGACGTCCACGCCGCGATCACCGTCTTACGGCTCGTTTCGTGGAGCTCGATCAGATCCTTCGCGAGCGCGTCGCTCATCCCCGGGAACACGCCCGTGATCGGTGCGAACAGGATGTCGACGTTCGGGTCCGCCAGCATCAACTCCAGCACGGTGCGGTTCTCCGGCCGCGCCGTGATCACGCCACCGGAGTCGAGCGGATTGTCGCGCCGCAGATACCACGGTACGAACTCACCCAGGGCGTCGATCGTGTGCTGCGCGAACCGGGGCACGAGCACGCCTTCGGTACCGCACAGGTCGGCGACGTGCGACGCGGTGCCGCCCGACATCGCGTACACACCCACACCACCCTGCCCGTCGATCAGGTGGGTGTGGCAGAACATGCCCGACATCTCGATGACCTCGTCGAGATCGTCGACCCGGACCACACCGAACTGGTCGAACACCGCCTGATGCACCGCGTCGGAGCCGGTGAGATGCCCGGTGTGCGCCTGCGCCATCGCGCGGCCTTCCTTGGTGCGCCCGATCTTGATCGCGACGATGGGTACGCGTCGCTGTGCGGCTTTGTCGGCGGCGAGCATGAGCGCGCGCCCGTCGCGGAAGCCCTCCGCGTACGTCGCGATCGCACCAACGTTCTCGACGTCGACGTAGTGGCCGACGAAGTCCGCCCACTCGAGGTCGGCCTCGTTGCCGATGGTCGCCCACGACTCGATGCCGATGCCGAGTACCTGGCCCTGCGCGATCGGCCGCCCCTGGTAGCCCGACTGCGTGATGATTACGAGCTTCTTGCCGGGGAAACCCTGCGGCCACGGCTCGAAGATGTTGAGGTTGGTGTTCGGGCCGATCACCCGCATCGGCCCGCTCGCGAGTGCGGCGAGGCGCGCCTCCGCTTCGGTGCCCTCGGCCGTGCCCACCTCGCCGAAGCCGGCCGAGAACACCACCGTGAACGCAACCCCCTTCTGCAAGCACTCCTCGACCGCGGGCAGCGCATCGCGCACGAGCACGATCGCGACGTCCACGTCGCCGGGCACGTCGGCGATGCTCGGATAGGCCTTCGTGCCGAGGACGTCTGGCTTCGTCGGGTGCACCGGAACGACGTCGGCGCCGCGCGCTCCCAGCCGATCGCGCGTTTGGGTGAACTGCGCACGTTGCTGCGTGCCCTCGGTGTCGGTTGCACCGATCACCACGACGCGCTTCGGCGCGAACAGCAGCGTCCACTCGATCGGCCGCAGCTCGAGCGCGCGGCCGCTCACGTCGACCGGCATGTCTACTGGCACACGAGGCCCATTGGCACTAGAACCCGCGGAAGTTCGGTGGGCGCCGTTCCACGAAACTGGCGACCCCCTCCCCGGAGTCGCTCGTGTTCGCCATGATGTCGACGATCCAGGCTTCGTCACCCGCGAGCGAGTGCCGGTCGACGTCGAGTGACCGGTTCAACAACCACTTGTTCACCATGTGCGCCTTCGTCGGCCCGGAGGCCAGCTGGTTCGCAAGCGCGTCGACCGTCTTCTCGAGCTCGGCGGCCGGAACGACGCGCGTCGCGAGCCCGATCTCGAGCGCGCGCTGCGCCGAGACATCCTCGGCCAGCAACACCAGTTCCTTCGCACGCTGGAGGCCGATCAGCCGGGGGAGGAGCCACGCGCCGAGCCCGTCGATCGCGAGCCCTCGGCGGGCGAAGACCTCGACGAACTTCGCGTCTTCGGACGCGACGACGAGATCGCACGCGAACGCGATGTGACATCCGATTCCCGCCGCGGTGCCCTGAACGGCCGCGATCACCGGTTTCTCGCAGTCGAGAATCGAATTCACCGTCGCGATCGCGCCGCGCAGCATCATCCGCCGCGTATCGCCGACGACCCGCTCCGGTTGCCCTTCGGGGCGTTCTTCCTCGGGACCACGCTGGCCGCGCAGATCGGCGCCCGTGCAGAAGAACCGCCCGGTCGCGCCGATCACCACGCAGCGGATCGTGTGGTCTTCGTTCGCCCGTTCGATCCACTTCGCGAGCTGGACCCGCTGGGCCTGCGTGATCGCGTTGCCCATCTCGGGGCGATTCAGCGTGATCCGCAGTACGCCCTTGTCGACGGCGAACAGGATCTCTTCGTTGTCACTCATGGGGCTAGGGTACCGATCACCATGAGTGTCCAGCTGAACCACCTGATCATGCCGAGCAAGGACCGCGTGGCGTCGGCGGAGTTCATCTCGGGTGTGCTCGGTCTGAAACCGCCCACCGCGTTCGCGCACTTCATGTGTGTCGAGGTCGGCAACGGCGTCACGCTCGACTACGACGACCGCGACAACTTCGTGCCCGGCCACTTCGCGTTCCTCGTCAGCGACGACGAGTTCGACGAGATCTTCGCGAGAGTCACCGACTGGGGGATCACGTACTGGGCCGATCCCGCCCACAAGAAGGAAGGCGAGATCAACACCTATCCCGGTCGCGGGTTCTACTTCCTCGATCCCGACGGCAACAACATGGAAGTGCTCACCAAGCCCTTCGTGCCCTGATGGCAGCGACCACCTTCGTCGAGGAAGACGTGATCCTCGAGCGGAGCGTCGCGATCCCGATGCGCGACGGCGTCCTGCTCTACGCCGACGTGTGGCGCCCGGCCGCCGACCAGACGATGCCCGTGCTCGTCTCCCGCACGCCGTATGGGCGCGACATGCTGCAGATGGGTCTCCTGGGCGCGCCGCCGTCGGACCTCGTGCGGGCCGGGTACGCGGTCGTGTACCAGGACAGCCGCGGTCGTTTCGAGTCCGAAGGGGAGTGGGCCCCGATCGGGGTCGAGGTCGACGACGGGTACGACACGGTGGAATGGGCGGCCGCGCAACCCTGGTCGAATGGCCGCGTCGGCATGTTCGGTGCGTCCTACATGGGGTACACCCAATGGCTTGCCGCCATCGCGCGCCCACCACACCTCGTCGCGATCGCGCCCGAAGTCGCGAGCGCGGAGTACTGGGGAACGTGGTTCGGTACGGGAGGCGCGTTGCGGCTCGCACATCGCGTCGCTTGGGCGGCCGCGGTCGGCGCCTCGCACGCGCGCCGGATCGGCGCACCCGAACCCGAGCTCGAGGAGTTGCTCGATGTCCAGGCGCGCATCGTTGCGGTGCTCGCGGGTGGAGAGGTGCTCGCCGAGCGCAATCGCCGGATGGCCGAGATGGTCGAGCCGCTCTTCCGGTACCGCCCGCTCCGCGAGAACCCTCTGCTTGCCAAGATCGCGCCCTGGATGGCCGGCAGCCTGGCGCGCGAACGTCGAGACGATCCGTACTTCGTGGAGCTCGACCACAGGTCGCACTACCGCAAGCTCGACCTGCCCGCGTTCCACGTCGGTGGTTGGTACGACATCAACGTCAACGGGACCATCGCGAACTTCGTCGGGATGCGAGCACACGCGGCAACCGACGAAGCGAGACGCGCGCAGCGCTTGATCATCGGTCCTTGGCCGCACTGGACCCCGCAGATCTCCGTCGTCGGCGATATCGACTTCGGGCCGAATGCCGTCCTCGACCTGGAACCCCTCCGGCGCGAGTGGTTCGGCCACTGGTTGCAGGATCGGCCTGCGCCGATGCTCGATGCCGCGCCGATTCGCATCTTCGTGATGGGCGAGAACATCTGGCGCGACGAGTGGGAATGGCCACTCGCGCGGACCGAGTGGTCCTCGTGGTATCTCCACAGCGGCGGCAACGCGAACACGAGCGACGGCGACGGTCTGCTCGACCAGCAGCCGCCGAGCGAGGAATCGGTCGACACCTTCGTGTACGACCCGCGCGACCCCGTTCCGACACGGGGCGGCAGGCTGCTCGGCGTCGGCGGTGCGGTCGCGGGCGCGTTCGACCAGCGCGACGTCGAGACCCGTGACGACGTGCTCGTGTACACCTCGGAGCCCCTCTCCCGTCCCACCGAGATCACGGGTCCCGTCACCGTGGAGCTGTGGGCCTCCACTTCCGCACCCGACACCGACTTCACCGCCAAACTCGTGGAGGTACACGCCGACGGTCGCGCCATCAACCTGTGCGACGGCATCGTGCGCGCGCGTGCGTTCGCGCCCACGCCGCTGGCGCCCGGCGCGGCGTATCGCTTCACGATCGAGCTGTGGGAGATCAGCGCGCTCGTTGCCGCGGGCAACCGCCTCCGGCTCGAGATCTCGTCGAGCAACTACCCGCACTTCGAGCCCAACTCCAACTGCGGGAAGCCCGTCGGTACGGATACCGATGCCGACATCCAGCCGGCGAGCCAAACCGTCTTCCACGACACCATCCACGCGAGCCGCCTGATCCTTCCCGTGATCCCGGCCCCTGACCCGATCACTGAATAGGCCGACCTCTGAACCAAGGAGATACACATGCCGATCAATCCTGATGCCGCCAGCGCCGAGCCCGGCCCGCCCACCGAGCGGTCCTGGAACTCGAAGGACGCGCTGCTCTACGCCGTCGGCGTGGGTGCGGGAAGCATCGACCCCACGGGGTTCGAGCTCGAGTTCACCACCGAGAACTCCAAGGACATCCAGCAGCGGGTGCTGCCGACATTCGCGGTGATCGTCGGCATGGGCGGCAGCGGGATGGCGAACATCGGCACGTTCAACATGGCGATGCTCGTGCACGGCGAGCAGGCCATCGAGTTGCACCGCGAGGTCCCGGTCGACGGCAAGGTCAGCACGACCGGCAAGATCATCGGGGTGTACGACAAGGGCTCGGCGGCGGTCATCGTCAACGAGTCCACGTCGGTCGACGCGGCAACCGGTGAGCCCCTCTTCACCACGCGCAACTCGATGTTCATCCGCGGGGAGGGCGGCTTCGGCGGCGAGCGCGGTCCATCGGGTCCGCGCAACGTCCCGCCGGAACGCGAGCCCGATCACACGGTCACCTACCAGACCCGGCCCGATCAGACGCTCACCTACCGACTTTCGGGTGACCGCAACCCGCTCCACTCGGATCCTGAGTTCGCCAAGATGGGTGGCTTCGATCGGCCGATCCTGCACGGTCTGTGCACGTACGGATTCACCGGTCGGGCGTTGCTGCACACACTGTGCGACTCTGATCCCGCGAGGTTCAAGAGCATGGAGGCGCGCTTCTCGAAGCCCGTCTACCCGGGCGACGCGCTCACCGTGAAGATGTGGATCGACGGCGGCGAGGCGCTCTTCCGCACCGAGGTCCAGAACGGCGACGTCGTCATCGACCAGGGTCGCTGCACGTTCCTCGCCTAACGCGTCGTCCCGCAGAACTGTCATTGGGCGAAGCGCGCCGCCTCGCGCTCGCCGCGCAGGGGTTCGGTTCCGCGCGCCCGGCGGGCAAACCCGGCCTTGCCGACATCCGCCGCGTCGCCGCGCGCGTGCACGCGTTCCAGATCGATCCGATCAACGTGCTCGTCCGCACGCAGTACATGCCGGCGTACTCGCGCCTGGGGCCGTATTCGATCGGTGCGCTCGACAAGCTGGCGTACGACCGTCACGAGCTGTTCGAGTACTACGGGCATGCGGCGTCGCTCCTTCCCACGGCGCTCTACCCGATGTTCCGTTGGCGGATGGACGCGCATGCCGCCCGCTTCTCGGGACACGGGAGGAACGTCGCGCCGCCGTTCATCGCTGCGGTCCTCGCGCAGGTCGAGGCACGCGGACCGATTGCCGTCTCCGACCTGGTCGACCGGGGTCGCCGGGGTAACTACGCCGGCGGCTGGTCCTGGAACGACGGCAAGCGGGTCATGACGTGGCTCCAGCTGTCGGGCCGCGTCGCGGTCGCCGGGCGCCGCAACATCGAGCAGCTCTACGACCTCACCGAGCGGGTGATTCCACGCGCGGTGCTCGAAGCGCCGGTACCTGATCCGGAGGACGCGAAGCGCGAGCTGATCGTGCTCGCGGTCCGCGCGTTGGGTGTGGCCACCATGAAGGATCTCGCCGGCTACTTCGGCATCGGCGCGCACCTCGACCGTCGCGCTGATCCGAAGATCACGCGTGTCCCGGCATTGCTTGCCGATCTCGTGGAGGACGGCCGCCTCGTACCCGTGACCGTCGACGGTTGGCGTGTTCCCGCGTTTCTCGAGCCGGCCGCGCGCGTGCCGGCGAAGATCGATGCACGAGCGTTGCTCTCGCCGTTCGACTCGATGATCTGGGATCGTGATCGCGTCAAGCGGCTGTTCGGGTTCGACTACCGCATCGAGATCTACATCCCGGAGGCGAAGCGCATACACGGCTACTACGTGGTGCCGTTCCTGCTCGGCGACACGCTCGTCGCCCGCGTCGACCTCAAGGCCGACCGCAAGAACGGGGCGCTGCTCGTCCAGAGCGCGTTCGCCGAACCCCGCGTGGAGAAGAAGCACGTAGCGCGCGAGTTGTGGCAGGAGCTGCGCGCGATGGCCGCGTGGCTCGACCTCGACCGCGTTCAGGTGCGTAACGCGGGTGATCTCGCACGAGTTCTACGCGCTGCAATGTAGCGCGATGAGCTCTCCCATCTCGGTCCGGTTCCCCGACGACGTCGCTCGCCGGTTGCGGCGCCGCTCGACACGTTCGGGCGAGCCGGCGTCGGGGCTCGTGGCGCGACTCGTCGACGAGGGCATGCGGATGGAAGACCACCCCGGTGTCGTGTTCCGTGACGGACCTGCCGGGCGGCGCGCCGGTCTTTCCGGCGGTCCCGACGTGTGGGAGATCGTGATGGTGCTCGCCGACTACGCGGTGACTGATGCGAGCACCGCGGTCGCCAGGACCGCGCGGTGGCTCCATCTCACGCCAGCGCAGGTACGCACCGCCGAGGGCTACTACGCCGGGCACAATCGTCTCGCTCGAAGCGTCCAGGTAGAGTTCGTTGGTGCAGCTGGCCCAATCCGACGTGCCGTCCGACGTGTCGCCCGAGTTGATCGCGAAGATCCCGCCGATCATCGACCTCGACGCCCATCTGGTCGAGCCGCCCGACATCTGGACTCCTCGCCTGCCGGCGAAGTTCCGTGAGGCCGGTCCCCACGTCGAGTACCACCCCGGTGGCGACATCGTCCTCCAGGGCGCGGGCTAC
>JBBDHW010000008.1:0-20850 GCA_040880805.1 Acidimicrobiia bacterium
GCGATGGCAGGAAGCGCGGCCTTGCGCGGCTCACGCAGCTCGCCCTCCACGAGTACGCGCTTGATCTCGAGTCCGACGACGAAGAAGAACACCGTCATCAAGCCTTCGTTCACCCACTCGCGCAGTGTGAGCGAGAGATGATGATCCGGGAAACCGATCGTGAACGTCGTGGTCCACAGCTCGTGGTAGCTGACTGGCCACGCGTTCGCCCACACGAGCGCGGCTCCGATCGCGACGACGAGCACGATTCCCCCGGCCGCCTCGGTGTAGAGGAAGTCGGGGAGTGGGCGGATCAGTCGGAGTGCGCGCGCATCGTCGTGGTCGACCGACATGAGACGAATCGTAGGGAACTCCCGCGAACGAAACAGGGTCTTGACGCGGTCGCGCTCACGTCGTAGCGTCACAGCACTTCTTCCGCACTTCCTCCTTGCGACGGCGCGCGTCCGGCGTGCCCTGGGAGGAAGGAAGTGCATGCTCCTCGCCTTGTGGTCCCCGAAGGGCGGGTCCGGTACATCGGTGCTCGCGGCATCGACCGCGCTCGTGCTCGCTCGTGGTCCCGCCGCAGGTTGTCGCCTCGCCGATCTCGACGGCGACCAACCCGCGATCTTCGGCCTCGGCGCCGAACCCGAGCTCGGGTTGCTCGACTGGCTCGCCGCCGGTCCCGAAACTCCCACCGAGGCGCTCGATCGCCTTGCGGTGGAGGTTGCGCCCGGAGTGGCGCTGCTCCCGTTCGGCGGACCCGCGTCTCCGCTCACCGCACGACCTGCCGCGGAGGCCGGTGCCGCGCTCGCGGTGGCACTGCGCGACGGTCCGGTACCGGTGGTCGCCGACTGTGGTAACGCGGCCGAGCCCGCAACGAGAGCGGTTGCCGAGGTTGCCGACGCGACCGTCGCCGTCGTCCGCGGCTGCTACCTCACCTTGCGCCGCGCCGTCCGCGCGCCCGCGCTCGCGTGCACGGTGGGGGCGGTGCTCGTGGAAGAGCCCG
The DNA here is from genome assembly GCA_040880805.1 of Acidimicrobiia bacterium. Taxonomy (NCBI): domain Bacteria; kingdom Bacillati; phylum Actinomycetota; class Acidimicrobiia; species Acidimicrobiia bacterium. The sequence goes on from JBBDHW010000008.1 coordinate 986, forward strand.
GGCGGTCGCTCTCGCGGCGCGAGGTCGCCGACGTGCTCGGCGTCCCCGTGCTTGCCCGCGTGCCGTTCCGCGACCAGGTCTTCCGCGCGGTCGACGCCGGTGTGCTCCCGGCTCGCCTGCCCGACGCGCTCGCGCGTGCGGCATCTGATCTCATCGCGCGGGTCGGCATCGGGGCGGCGCGCCGCGGTGCGGCAGCGTGACCGTCGTGCCGCTCACGCGCGAAGACCCCGCCACGCGCGACTCCGCGCGACGCGAATCCGCGCGACCCGACTCCGCGCTAATACACCGCGTGCACCGCCGTCTTCTCGCGGAAGGGGGTGACGAAGCGTCCCTCGCGCCCGACGCCCTCCGTGGTCGCCTCACCGAGCTGCTCCGGCGCGAGGAACCGTTGCTCGCGCCCGCTCGGCTCCAACGCCTCCTCGGCTTGCTCACCGACGAGGTGGTGGGTCTCGGGCCACTCGAACCCATCCTCGCCGATCCTGGCGTCACCGAGGTCATGCTCAACGGTCCCGGCCGCGCCTACGTCGAGCGCGACGGTCGCGTCGAGCCGGTCGCGCTCGCGCTCGACGCAGAACGCATCGTTCGGCTCGTCGAACGCGTCGTGGCACCGCTCGGCTTGCGGCTCGATCGGGCATCACCGATGGTCGACGCTCGGCTTCCCGACGGCTCGCGCCTGCATGCGGTGATCCCGCCGCTCGCGATCGATGGTCCCTACGTCACCATCCGTCGCTTCGGCGCACGCGAGATCCCGCTCGACGCGTTCGGGCTCGGGGGCAACGCGGCGGCGTTCCTCGGCTGGGCGATCACCGCAGGATGGAATCTGCTCGTCGCCGGCGGTACGGGTGCGGGCAAGACCACGCTCCTGAACACGCTGTCGAGTGCGATCCCGTCAGCCGAGCGGATCGTCACCATCGAGGAAACCGCGGAGCTTCGTCTCGCGCAGCCGCACGTGGTTCGGCTCGAGGCGCGACCACCGAACGCCGAAGGTGCAGGAGCGGTGAGCGTGCGCGACCTCGTGCGCGCCGCGCTGCGCATGCGGCCCGACCGGCTCGTGGTCGGCGAAGTCCGCGGTGGCGAGGCGCTCGACATGCTGCAGGCGCTGAACACCGGCCACGACGGCTCGATGTCCACGATCCACGCCAACGGCACTGCCGACGCGCTCACCCGGCTGGAGACGCTCGTGCTGCTCGCCGACGCCGGGCTGCCACTTGCAGCGGTTCGCGCGCAAGTTGCCACAAGCGTCGACGCGGTCGTATTCCTGGCGCGTCGCGTCGGCGGTATGCGGCGCGTCGAGGGGATCGCCGAGGTTGCTGCGGCGTCGGACGAGCGCGTCCGGCCACTGTTCGCATGGCAGTCGGGAACGCTCCGACCCGTCGGTGTTCCGAGTCGCGCGACGCGCCGTCCCGATGTCGCGCCCGCCAACCTGCGATGGTTCCGATGTTGACGGTCGTGCTCGCGATCGGCGGTCCGCTCGCGTGCGTTGCGCTCGTCAAGGCCGCGCGACGTGCGGAATCGGGAGCGCGTGCGCAGCGGCTCACCACTCGAGCGCGATGGCGCCTCCCGCCACGCGTGCGTGGGCCGCTGGCGCGCGCCCTCCACGACGCCGACGTGCACCTCGATCCCGAGGCCGCGTTCGAGCTGTGGGCGGTCGGCGCGCTTGGTGTCGCCATACTCGCGATGTCGCTCTCGCCGGGGATGGCCATCCCCGCGTGGATTGCCGGTGTCGTGGCCGGCCCGGTTGCGTTGCGGCTCGGTCGCACGCGTCGCGAGCGACGGTTCTTTTCGGCACTGCCGGGCACGCTCGAGCAGGTGGCCGCAGAGCTGCGGGGCGGTGGCACGGTCGCCGGCGCGGTCGACCGCCTCGCGACCGTCGCAGGCCCGGTTGCCGACGATCTCCGGCGCGTGCACGTGCGCACGCGCCTCGGTCTCGGCCTGAGTGACGCACTCGTTGGATGGCCCACCGAGCACGACACGCCCGGGGTCCGCGCCGCCGCAGGCGCACTGGCCGTGGCCAGCACGCTCGGCGGACGTGCGGCCGACGCCATCGACGGGCTGGCCTCGTCGCTGCGTCACCGGCTCGACGCGTCGGCCGAGGCGCACGCGCTCTCCGCCCAGTCCCGCTTGTCGGCGGTCGTTGTGGGGGTCGCGCCGATCGGCTACCTGGCCTTCTCGAGCCTGGTCGACCCGAGCTCGGTCACGGTGCTCGTCGGTACCGGGCTGGGTCGCGTGTGTCTGGTCCTCGGGCTCGGGCTCGAGGGGATCGCCGCGTTGTGGATACGCCGGATCGTGCGGTCGGAGGCGTAGACGATGCCGCCGATCCCGGCTGAGCTGCTCGGCATCGCGTGGGGCGCGCTCGCGGCGGTTCCGTTCGCGGCCCGCGCTCGCCGAGCGACGCTCGCCCAGCGTCTCGGATTGCCCGGACGCGAGCCGGTCGCACGCCGGCATCTCCAGCTGCTCGGCGGCGCGCGGTCGTTGATTCGGCGCGCGCTCGATGCCACCGGTCCGGTCGGCCGCGTCGTTCGGGGGCTGGGCGCCCGCCGTCGCGCGCGACGCGCCGACGCTGCGCTGGAGCGCGAGCTACCCGTCGCGCTCGACCTGCTCGGCGTGGCGGTCGGGGCGGGGTGCACGCCCTACCTCGCCGTCGACGTCGCGTCGCGCTGGGCTTCGCCGACGGTCGCGTCGTCGTTCAGGTCCGTGCTCGGCGCGTGCACACTCGGCGCGAGCTTCGAGGCCGCGCTCGACGACGCGGCCCGTACCGCGCCACGACTCCGTCCGCTGGCCGACGCGCTGCTCGCTTCGGACCGCCTCGGCGCGCCGGTTGGGCCCGCGCTCGCGCCTCTCGCCGCCGAGGAGCGCGCCGCGCTCCGGCGGCGCGCCGAGGCACACGCGCGCCGCGTGCCCGTGCGCCTGCTCTTCCCCCTCGTCTTCCTCGTGCTGCCCGCGTTCGTGCTGCTCACCGTGATTCCGGGCCTCGCGGCCGGGCTTTCGCGCCTCTAAGCCGGCGCGCGTTCTCGAAACCACCAGAACGTTCGACCTGAGGAGGTCACATGTTCCGTCGTGTCGTCTCGCGACTCCGCGCGTGGATGCACTGGCCGGTCGAGTCCGGCCAGACCACCGCTGAGTACGCGCTCGTCATCCTCGGCGCGGTCGCGCTCGCCACCTTGCTCATCACGTGGGCCACCGGAAGCCACGCGATCTCGAAGCTGTTCGACTCGGTCATCAGCAAGGTGCTCCCGGGATGACGGCGTCGATGAGGTTCCCCCGCGCGCGGCGCGGGGGAACCTCGTGTCGTCTTCGTCACGAGCGTGGCCAGGCAACCGTCGAGTTCGCCTTCTTGCTGCCGCTCATCGTGCTCGCCGCGCTCGCGGTCATCCAGGTGGGCCTGGTCGTGCGCGACCAGATGGGAGTGGTCCACGCGGCTCGGGAAGCCGCGCGCGCCGCGAGCGTCGACCGCGATCCAGAGGCGCCCGTCAGGGCGGCACACCACACGCTGCCCGGCGCGCAGGTCAGCGTCGGCGCGCGCCCGCAGGTCGGCGGCGAGATCACGGTCTCCGTGAAGTACCACTCGGTCACGAGCCTGCCACTGGTCGGCGCGCTCTTCCCCGACCCCGACCTGCACGCGTCCGCCACCATGCGGGTCGAGCGGTGACACGAGAGCGCGGCGGTGTGTCCGTGCTGATGGTTGCCGTCATCGTGATCGGGCTGGTGCTGTCACTCGGCGCGGCGCGGCTCGGTGGCGCGCTGGTCGGCCGGGCGCGCGCGGATACTGCGGCCGATGCCGCGGCTCTCGCGGCTGCCGACGCGCTCGCGCTCGGCATGGATGAGGCCGGCGCACAGTCGGCTGCGCGCGACACCGCCGCGAGCAACAACGCCCGTCTGGTGTCGTGCGCGTGCTCGGGTACCACTGCCGAGGTCGTGGTGGAGGTCGACGTACCCGGTCTGGGCGTGCTCGGCAGCGTGGCCCGAGGGCGTGCCAAGGCCGAGGTCCGGCCCGAGTGTGTTGTCGACGTCCCGGAATGCGGCTGACTTCGCGCCTCGTTCAGCGAACGGTTACGTCGGCCTTGAAGGTCAGTTCCTGCATACCAGATGACGCATGGAGTCAGTGGGTCTGGAGCACGCCGTCGTCGGTGAAGTCGGCGAGGAGCGACGCGGCATCGACTGTCTTCGCGAGGTTGCTGCCGCTCCCGCTGTTCCCGACCGGGAGCACGACGTTCTTGACGTTCGCGGCGTCGAGGGTGAGCGCGTACTGCCCGAGGTGGAAGAGATCAGGGATGCTCACGCCGTCGAGCTTGGTGTGCCGGCCGACGGTTGCGACGAGACGGACGGTGTCACCCGCGCTCGCGTTGTGCTTCTGCAAGGTTCGCAGCGCCGAGATGATCAAGAGGCCCTGGTTGCTCGTGCGCGCAAGGTCGCCGTTGTTGAAGGAGTGCCGGTCGCGTGAGAACGCGAGCGCCTGGTCGCCAGTGAGGTGATTGGGCCCGGCTGCGAACTCCGCGCCGGAGAAGCCGTCGCTCATCGCCGTCGGAATATCGATGTCGATGCCGCCGATCTCGTCGACCATCTCTACGAAGTTCGGAAAGTTCACGCGGATCACGTAGGTGAGGGGCGCGCCGGTCACCTGCGAGACGGCGTCGGCCATGCCGCGGAGGTCGTTGGCGGGTCGGTTCACGATGTAGGAGTTGATCTTTTGGCCGCCCGGGCCCTCGGTATCACGCGGGATGTCGAGGATCGTGGCCGCGTTCAGGGCTGGGTTCACGCCGATCACGTGGACCGCGTCGGCGAGACCGGGATCGTCGCGCGACTCGTTCGGGTCGTCGGACCGCGCGCCGGTGCCGATGATCAGCGCGAAGAACGGCTGGTCGGGCGCGCCCGTGTAGCGCGCGCCGCCGAGCTTCGTCACCTGGAACCACACCGCGCCCGCAGCGGGGCGCGGGCTGCCGATGGCAAGCCACGCCGCGCTCACCAGCGTCGCGACGAGAAGCCCGCACAGCAGAGGGCTGATCACGAGTTTGACGACCGCGCGGCGGCTCCGGATCCTCACTTGGATCCCTTCCTCGATGTGGAGGTCGGAGCGGTGGTGGTGGTGGGATCGAGCCCCGCGCCGGTGCGCGCGACCGCGATGTTGAATGCCGTGACCTTCCAGGCGCCCGACGGGTCGGGCGCGAGCACGAGGTCGCCTTTGCGGAGGATGCGCAGCGGCTTGACACCCTTCATCGCGGTGACGCCCTTGATGTCGAGGTCGATGGTTGCCGTCGCGAGCACGATCGTGCCGCTCTGGTCGGCGAGCGCGACGATCCCGACCGGCTGCGCGGCGATGTCGAGATCTCCGGTGACTCTCGGGAGGCCTTCGTCGAGCATCACGCCACGATCGACACCGGTGACGCGAGCGAGCGCGCCTGCGTCGAACAGGGCCGAGAGGTCGCCCGCCGGCTTGGCGGACCGGAGCGGATCGACCGTCGCGCCCTCGAGGTAGTCGCCGACGACCTTCATGATCGCCTGTTTCTGCTCAGGCGCCAGCTGTGCCGGCGGCCCGGCGCTATCGGCCGACACGTTCCCGAGGCGGAGCGACACGTTCATCTTCGCCCCCGGAACGGTCGTTGCCTGCTCGGCACTGCTCGTGCCGGTGTCGCCCCCGCTCCGCGCGACCACGGCGACCACCACTGCGATGATCGCGACCACGAGCACACCACCGCCGATGCCGAGGAGGAGGCGCCGATTCTTCGCAGACTGGCGCTTCCGAGACTGGTCGCGCAACTCGGCGCGGGATGGTGCCTCGTCCATGGCGGCCGTCAGGATAGGGGACCGGTTCCTAGGATTGGGGGCGCGCGGCGCGGTCCGCGACACCCAGCACGAGCGAGGATCCACATGGCATTCAAGAAGATGGTCGAGCGGCTCACGAAGCCGGTCGACGAGCTCGATCGTCAGGAGCTCACCGAGTACTGCGACGCGCGCCGGTTCGAGTCGATGGACCACCTCGTTCCCAGACGTCCGGTTCAGGTGGGTGGAGAGGTGCGCGCAGTGCGCATCGTTCCCCGCGCCGGCGCGCCCGCGCTCGAGGTGACGGTGAGCGACGGCCGGGGTCAGGTGGTCGCGGTGTTCCTCGGTCGCCGCAAGATCGCCGGGATCTCGCCGGGCCGGCGCATCGCGGTGCAGGGTGTGGTCGCTCGTGACGGCAATCGCTCGCTCGTGTTCAACCCGGCGTACGAGATCTTGAGCTAACCGCCCGTCAGGATTCGGCGGACCTCGTCCTCAGATTCGGGAGTGACCATCGCGAGCACTTCGTCGCCCGGTTCGAAGATCGAGTCGCCGCGCGGCATCACCACGTGCTCGTCGCGCACGATCGCGACGATCGTCGCGTTGCGCGGCACGTCGAGCTCGGCGATCGATCGGTCGATCGCGGGTGAGTCGTCGGCGAGCGTGACCTCCACGAGGCGCGCCTGCCCTCCCCCGACCTGCAGGATGCGCACGAGCCGGCCGACGGTGACCGCCTCTTCCACCAATGCGGTGATGAGGTGCGGCGTGGACACCGACAGGTCCACGCCCCAGTTCTCGTTGAAGAGCCACTCGTTCTTCGGATGGTTCACCCGTGCGATGACACGTGGCACCGCGAACTCTTGCTTCGCGAGGAGCGACACGACGAGGTTGTCTTCGTCGTCGCCGGTGGCGGCAACCACCACGTCACACCGCTCGAGCCCCGCTTCACGCAGTGACGTGACCTCGCACGCATCCCCCACGTGCCACTCGACGCCCTCGTTGGCAACCGCACGGTTGACGACGGCAAGGTCTTGTTCCATGAGGAGCACTTCGTGCCCGGCACTGCTGAGATCGTTGGCGATGAAGAGCCCGACCTTTCCCGCACCCGCGATGGCGACCCGCATCAGTGTTCTGCTCCCTGCCGGAGGCGCTCACGCAACGTGTCGAGTGCCGAAACCTCGACGAAGAAGTGCAGGATGTCGCCCTCCTGGCCGATCGCGCTCGGCGTGCTCACCTGCGCGTTGCCCAGCCGCGTGATCCCCACCAGCCAGAACAAGCCGGGCTCGCTCAGCGGCGCGAGTTTCCTGCCCGCCCAACCCGAAGGGATGGGCTGGTCCACGAGGCAGACCTTCCCGCTCGCGTCGAGCCACTCGTGGGGCCGTTCTTCGCTGGGCAGCAGCCGCCGCATGACCTGGTCGGTGGTCCACGTGATCATCGCCACGGTGGAGATGCCGAGGCGCTGGTAGATCTCGGCGCGCCGCGGGTCCTTGATGCGGGCGACGACCTGTTCGATGCCGTAGTTCTCGCGGGCGATCCGGGCGACGAGGATGTTCGAGTTGTCGCCGCTGGTGACCGCGGCCAGGGCCCCGGCCCGTTCGATGCCAGCCTCGGCGAGCGCGTCACGGTCGTAGCCACGACCGATGATCTTCTCGCCCGCGAAGAGGTCGCCCCAGCGCTGGAACGCCCGCGGCGCCATGTCGATCACCGCGACGGTGTGGTCCATCCGCTCGAGGTTGGCTGCGAGCCCGCTGCCCACCCGGCCGCATCCCACGATCACGACGTGCACGACGACTCCCTCCGAAGCGCCGCGATGCTACCGATGCTTCGGGGTCCACTCGAATCGTCCATCCGCGACCCGTGTTTGGCATGCTGTCGCACTCGTCGTGTAGTGGCCCTGGGAGGAAGCGTCGGCGTGGCGTTCGTCAAGCGCATCCTGGTCGGGCGGCCTCTGGCCACGACCGAGATGGAGCACCAACGGATCCCGAAGAGGATCGCGCTCGCGGTCTTCTCCTCGGACGCCATCTCGTCCACCGCGTACGCGACCGAGGAGATCCTGTTCGTCGTCGCGGTGGCGCCATCAAGCCTTGCGCTCGGCCTGAGCACGCTCGTCCCGATCGGTATTGCGGTTGCGATCCTGCTTGCGATCGTCGTCACGTCATATCGCCAGACGATCTTCGCCTACCCGAGCGGCGGCGGCAGCTACGTGGTGAGCCGCGAGAACCTCGGCGAGAACCCGTCGCTCGTCGCCGGCGCGTCATTGCTCGTCGACTACATCCTCACCGTCGCCGTGTCGATCTCGGCCGGCGTCGCCGCCATCGTGTCGATCCCCGAGTTCCACGACCTGGAAAAGCACCGAGTGCCGCTCGGCCTGGTGCTGATCGGGTTCATCAGCGTCGCCAACCTGCGCGGCATCAAGGAGTCGGGCCGTCTGTTCGCGGTGCCCACCTATATCTACATCGTCAGCCTCGTTGCGCTCGTCGGCTACGGGCTGTACCGCGTGTTCATCGTGCACGACATCTCCGACATCAAGGTCGATCCCGGCGCGTTCGTCGGCACCAATCTCTTCGGTGGATCGCTGGGTATCTTCGTCCTGCTCAAAGGCTTTTCGTCGGGCGCTGTCGCGCTGACCGGCGTCGAGGCGATCTCGAACGGGGTGCCCGCGTTCCGCCGTCCGGAGTCGAAGAACGCCGCCAACACGCTGCTCTGGATGGGCTTGATCCTCGGGACGCTGTTCATGGGTGTCCAGATCCTCGCCCACCATCTGGGTCCCTACCCGAGCGACCAGACGACGGTCATGTCGCAGCTCGGTACGGCCGTCTGGGGCGCCGGCACCTTCATGTACGTGGTGCTGCAGTTCGCGACCGCGGCGATCCTCACGCTGGCGGCGAACACGGCCTACGCCGACTTCCCGCGGTTGTCGTCGATCATCGCTCGCGACGGTTACCTGCCGCGCCAGCTCGCGAACCGCGGCGACCGTCTCGTGTTCTCGAACGGCGTGCTCGTGCTTGCACTCGCGGCCTCGGTCCTCGTCATCGCGTTCGGGGGTCTCACGAACGCGTTGATCCCGCTGTACGCGGTTGGCGTGTTCCTGTCGTTCACGCTCTCGCAAGCGGGCATGGTGCGACATCACCAGAAGGAACGCGAGCGCGGGTTCAAACGTAACATCGTGATCAACGCCGTCGGCGCGGTCGCCACGTTCATCGTGTTGCTCATCGTGGGGGGCACGAAGTTTACGAGTGGCGCGTGGGTGCCGCTCGTCGTGATCCCCCTGATCGTCTTGTTGTTCAAGTCGATCAAGCGCCACTATGCGACCGTTGCCGCCGGCCTCGCCGTTGCCCCCGACTTCAAGCCGCGGCGCATGAACCACACCGTGGTCGTGTTGGTGGGCGGCGTCCATCGCGGCGTGCTCGAAGCGTTGGCGTACGCCCGCTCGCTCGCGCCCAACCATCTCGTCGCCGTCCACGTGTCCTCGGACGAGGCGGATCAGGAGCGGATCGAGCAGCAATGGGAGGAGTTCGGGATCGACGTGCCGCTCGAGATCGTCTACTCGCCGTACCGGGAGCTCACCCGCCCGATCCTCCGCTACATCGACGAGCTCGATGCACGGTACGAAAACGACGTGATCACGGTGTTGCTCCCCGAGTTCGTGGTGAGCCACTGGTGGGGGAACCTGCTTCACGGCCAGAGCGCGCTGCTCCTCAAGGGCCGGCTGTTGTTCCGGAAGGGCACGGTGGTGACCTCCCTGCCGTACCACTTGGAGTGAGCTGAGCCGCGACGAGAGATTGGACCCGTTCGGGCACGGCCCCGTAGGTTCCCCTCACCATTGGTCGCTCACTGCGAGCCGGGTTACCCGGCTCGCTGCGTTCGCTCCTAACCTCTTGCCGCTCCTACCGCCGAGACGAGGTTCTCTTTCGAATGATCAGCTTCGCCGCGGAAGGTGGTTACCAGGTCTTCCGGCTGCAAGGCGCTGAGTGGTTCTGGCTCGTGTTCGCCGCACTCACTGCTTTGCTCGCGATCGCAGTCGGATTCTTTCTCATGCGCGGCGTCTTGGCTGCGGATCAGGGCACGCCGACGATGATCGAGATTGCCAGAGCCATCCAAGAAGGCGCGATGGCATACCTCCGCCGGCAGTTCAAGACCATCGCCGTGATCCTGGTTCCGCTCGCGATCGTCGTGTTCACCACGTCGACCGAGGTCGTCAAGCCGACAGGCCTTCCGTTCGGCTCCCCGGGCTTGAGCTTTGCCGCGTCGGGGATCTTCCGCACGCTCGCGTTCCTTGCCGGGTGTGCCCTGTCGGGTCTGACGGGCTTCGTCGGCATGAGCCTGGCCGTGCGGGGAAATGTGCGCACCGCCGCGGCGGCGAAGTCGGGCTCACTGCCCGCGGCGCTGAGGGTGGCGTTCCGTACCGGCGGCGTCGCCGGGATGTTCACTGTGGGGCTGGGCCTCTTCGGCGCCACGGTCATCATCATGGTGTTCCAGAACACCGCCTCCGCGATGCTCATCGGATTCGGATTCGGCGGTTCCCTGCTCGCCCTCTTCCTGCGCGTCGGCGGCGGCATCTTCACCAAAGCGGCTGACGTCGGTGCCGACCTCGTGGGCAAGATCGAGGCGGGTATCCCCGAGGACGACCCGCGCAACCCGGCAACGATTGCCGACAACGTCGGCGACAACGTGGGTGACTGCGCCGGCATGGCCGCCGACCTCTTCGAGAGCTACGAGGTCACGCTGGTCGCGTCGATCATTCTCGGCGTCGCGGCGTTCCAATCGATCGGCGCGAACCCTGCGCTCGGTCTGGTGTTCCCGGTCGCCGCGCGCGCGATCGGGGTGCTCGCGTCGATCGTCGGCGTGTTCGCGGTTCGTGCCAGCGACAAAGACAAGTCGGCCATGGCTCCGATCAACCGAGGGTTCCTCATCGCCGGACTGCTCACCGTCGTCGGCACTGCGATCGTGGCATTCGCCTACGTCGGCAACGACCACGACAACGCCGGGTGGAAGTGCTTCGGCGCCGTCATCATCGGGCTCGTGCTCGCGCAGGCTCTGAGCCGCCTCACCGAGTACTTCACTTCCACAGAGACCGCGCCGGTACGCGAAATCGCGGAGGCAACGCGCACCGGCCCCGCCACCGTGGTGCTGTCGGGCATCAGCTCCGGCCTCGAGTCGAGCGTCTACGCGATCATCGCCATCGCCGCCGCGTTGGGTGTCGCCATCGCCATGGGTGGCGGCAACATCGAGTTGACCTTCTACCTCGTCGCCCTCACGGGCATGGGCATGCTCGCCACCACGGGTGTGGTCGTGTCGGAAGACACGTTCGGACCGGTGGCCGACAACGCCGCGGGCATCGCCGAGATGTCGGGTGAGTTCGAGGGCGACGCCCAGCGAATCATGGTGAGCCTCGACGCGGTCGGCAACACCACCAAGGCGGTCACCAAGGGATTTGCGATCGGGTCGGCAGTGATCGCGTCCGTCGCGTTGTTCGCTTCCTACATCGAGACGATCGGGAGCGAGCTCGGGCTGAAGGGCCCCGACGGTCAGCCCCTCTCGGGCTCGCGGCTCTTCAACGCCTTCGCGTCACAGATCAACGTGGCGAACCCGAAGACGTTCATCGGTCTCTTGATCGGAGGTTCTGTCGCCTTCCTGTTCTCGTCTCTCGCAATCCGCGCCGTGGGTCGCACCGCCGGTGTGGTCGTACAGGAAGTGCGCCGCCAGTTCGCCGACGGCAAGATCATGGCGGGTACCAAGAAGCCCGACTACGGCCCCGTGATCGACATCTGTACCGCCGCCTCGTTGCGTGAGCTCGCGACGCCCGCGCTGCTGGCGGTGCTCACGCCGTTGATCATCGGATTCGGCATCAACTACCTCGCGCTCGGTGCGTTCCTGGCCGGCGTGATCCTCACCGGACAGCTCATGGCGAACTTCCTCAGTAACTCCGGTGGTGCGTGGGACAACGCCAAGAAGTTCATCGAGGACGGAAACGAGGGCGGGAAGGGTTCCGACGCTCACAAGGCGGCCGTCATCGGCGACACCGTCGGCGACCCGTTCAAGGACACCGCCGGGCCCGCGCTCAACCCGCTCATCAAGGTGATGAACCTGGTCTCGCTGCTCGTGCTGCCCGCGATCATCAGCCTGCGCCATGACGACGCCGCGCGGTTCACGATCGCCGGTGTCTGCCTCATCGTGCTGATCGCGGCGGTGCTGTTCTCGAAACGCAAGGGCGGTGGGTTCGGCGAGGAGTCCGACATCGTCCAGGAGTCGCTCGAGGCCCACGGCGCGCCTGCCGGAGCGAGCGCCGGGGAATAGCGCGCGGACGAGCGAGGGAGTCCGGTGCGCGCGTTCTTGGCGGCGGTGCAGTGCGACAAGAGTGCCCTCACCCGTAACCTTGCGATGCACGTGCGACTCCTCGAAGAGGCTGCGCGCGCCGGATGCGACATCGCGGTCTTTCCCGAGATGTCGCTCACCGGATCGGTTGATCCGCGTTCTCATCCGGAGGATGCGGTCGCGATCCACCACGACGCGGTCGACGAGTTGGCGCGCGCGACGGACTCCGGCGTGGCCGCGCTGTTCGGTGTCGCGGAGCGAAGCGACGACGAGTTCTTCATCACCCAGATCTGTGCGCGCGACGGACGGGTCGCCGGTTCGTACCGCAAGCGCTATCTCGGCGAGGGCGAAGAAGGCTTCACGCCCGGCGACAAGCCCGCCCTCTTCGAGCTGCGGAGGGAAGCATTCGGTGTCGCCATCTGCGCGGAGGGCGGCGTCGACTACCCGTTCTCCGAGCCGGCGCGTGCCGGCGCTCGTATCGTCTTCTTCTGCGCCGCGCCGGGGCTCGACGGGCGCCGCACCGACGAGGCGGGATGGCGTGATGGCTTCGCGTGGTGGGAAGAGTGCGGGCTCGGGGATGCGCAGCGCCACGCCCGGAACAACCGCGTCTGGGTCGCACTCACGACCCAGGCAGGGAGTACCCGAGACGAGGAGTTTCCGGGACTCGCGGCCCTGGTGTCTCCCGACGGTGAGGTCGTCGCGCGCTTGTCCGACTGGCAACCCGGAACACTGATTGTCGACTTGCCGCTCTCAGCAGTCTCTTAGTCGTCCTCGACGATGGCGTGGAGCTCGGCCGCTTCGGCCTCGGCCTCCGCGGGCGTCACCCGATGCGCGGGGTACTTCTTGGACTTGCGCCACTCGATGAACGGTGGGATCAGGGACAAGACGATGATCACGGCGATCATGGGGAACAGGTATTTGTCGATGTCGTCGCCGATCACCTCGGCGAGGAAGTAGCCCGCCAACGTCACGCCGAAGACCCACACGAACGCGCCGATGAGGTTGTAGGTGAGGAACGTGCGCCGCGACATCGTGCCTACGCCCGCGAGCACCGGCGCGAACGTGCGCACGACGGGAACGAACCGCGCGATCACGATCGTCTTCGGACCGTGGCGTTCGAAGAACTGGTGCGTGCGTTCGACGTATTCCTGTTTGAAGAAACGTGAGTCGGGGCGGTTGAAGATTCGCGGACCTGCCTTCTGACCGATTGTGAAGCCCACCTGGTCGCCGATCACCGCAGCCGCGAAACAGCCGACCAGCACCACCGCGAGGTTCATGTTGCCCTCGTTGGCGAGGAGCCCGGCCGTGAAGAGGAGCGAGTCACCGGGCAGGAAGAAGCCGATGAGCAGGCCGGTCTCGGCGAAGATGATGAAGATCAGCCCGATCTCTCCGTAGGGGCTGAGCGAGTTGAGGATCTCTTTCGGGTCCAGGCTGAGGGCGAACACGGAACGCACGAGGGCGCAGGATAGACGCCGCCTCCAAGCGGTCTCGGGCTGTGCCGAGTTGACACGGGGGTGTACCCGTGGCACCACTCTCGCCGCACGATGCCCGCGGCAGGGGGGTCGAGCGGCCAGACTGGATCGCTTATGCGGTGGCGCTCGTGTGCCGATCGCAAGCCGAATACCCACCATCCGACGTAGGGAACAGCGTGGCGAAACCACTCGTCATCGTGGAATCGAGAGCGAAGGCCAAGACGATCGAGGGTTTCCTCGGTCGCGACCGCTATGTCGTCATGGCGAGCATCGGCCACATCCGCGATCTTCCCCATGGCGCGCGCCAGGTGCCGAAGAGCGTCACGAACCCGGAGGTCAAGCGACTCGGTATCGACGTCGACGACCACTTTGCGCCGATCTACGTCGTGCCCGACGACAAGAAGCACGTCGTCGCGGAGCTCAAGGCCGCGTTGAAGGACGCGAGCGAGCTCTACCTCGCCACCGACGAGGACCGCGAGGGTGAGGCGATCTCGTGGCACCTCCTCGAGGTGCTCAAGCCGAACGTGCCGGTCAAGCGCATGGTGTTCCACGAGATCACGAGCGAGGCGATCGCCGACGCGATCGACAACTGGCGCGAGCTCGACATGAAGTTGGTCGAGGCGCAGGAAGGCCGCCGCGTCCTCGACCGCCTGGTCGGCTACGAGGTCTCGAAGGTGACGTTCCGACGTATCGGGACGGGCACCTCCGCGGGCCGGGTCCAGAGCGTCGCGACCCGGTTGGTCGTCGATCGCGAGCGTGCGCGGATGGCGTTCCGCGCCGCTACCTATTGGGATCTCGAGGGCACGTTCTCGGCCGCTGACACACCGTTTCCCGCATCGCTTGCCACGCTCGACGGCAAGCGGCTCGCGTCGGGACGCGACTTCGACGCCAACACCGGTGCGCTCGTCTCCGGCGCCGACGTCGCGTTGCTCGACGAGGAAGCAGCCGTCGCGCTCGCGGCGCGCCTCGACGACCAACCGTTCCGCGTCGCGTCGGTGGAAGCCCGCACGGTCACCGAACGACCGAAGGCGCCGTTCATCACGTCGACGCTCCAACAGGAGGCCGCCCGCAAGCTCGGCTTCAGTGCGGCGCGCACGATGCACGTCGCACAGGGGCTCTACGACCGTGGGCTCATTACCTACATGCGCACCGACTCCACTTCGCTCGCCGATCAAGCAGTGCAGGCGGCGCGCGCGCAGATCCGCCGTATGTACGGGAACGACTATCTGCCGGCGCAGCCCCGCACCTACCGCAACAAGGTGAAGAACGCGCAGGAAGCGCACGAGGCGATCCGGCCGGCCGGCGACCGAATGTACACCGCCGAGGATCTTGCCCGAGAGCTGAACGGTTCCGACGAGCGACGCCTCTACGATTTGATCTGGAAGCGGACCGTTGCCAGCCAGATGGCAGACGCTCGAATCCGGCGAGTGGCGTTGCGTCTCGTCGCGACGTCGACGGCGGGCGAAGAGGCCGTGTTCCAGGCCTCGGGTCGCACCATCGAGTTCCCCGGTTACCTGCGTGCCTACGTCGAGGGCGCCGACGATCCCGATGCTGAGCTCGAGGACCGGGAGGCGATCCTGCCCCAGCTCTCCGAGGGTGATCGCGTCGACTGCCGCGAGCTTCGCCCATCGGGACACACGACGCAGCCACCGGCGCGTTACACCGAGGCGAGCCTCGTGAAGGAGCTCGAAGAACGCGGGATCGGGCGCCCGTCCACGTACGCGAGCGTGATCGACACCATCGTGAACAAGCGCGACTACGTGTGGAAGAAGGGCACCGCGCTCGTGCCCACCTGGACCGCGTTCGCGAAGGTGCAGTTGCTCGAGCGCTACTTCGCTCACCTGATCGACTACGAGTTCACCGCCACGATGGAAGAGGCGCTCGACGCAATTGCGCGGGGCGAGGGTGAGGCGGAGAAGTGGCTTCACGCCTTCTACTTCGGCAACGGAGACGCCGGGCTCCGAGATCTGGTCGCCGAGGAGCGCATCGCGACGATCGACATGGCCGTCGTCAACGCAGTGCAGGTCGGTCACGACGCCGACGGCAATGAACTCGTCGTGCGCGTGTGGCCGAACGGGGCCAACATCGAGCGTGGCGACGACAAAGCTCCGATCCCTGCGGACGTCGCGCCCGACGAGCTCACGCGTGAGCGCGCCGAGGAACTGCTCGCGCAGGGCGCGATCGGACCCCGCGTGCTCGGCGACGATCCCGAGACGGGCATGCCCGTGCTCGCGCTCACCGGCCGGTTCGGTCCGTTCGTCCAGCTCGGTGAGGTGCCGAACGGATCCAAGGAGAAGCCGAAGCGAGCTTCGCTCTTCGCAAGTATGGAGCCGGCCACGATCACCCTGCACGAAGCGCTCGCGCTGCTGTCACTGCCGCGCGTCGTCGGGAGCGACGCGAGCGACACGGATATCACCGCGCAGAACGGGCGCTACGGGCCGTACCTCAAGAAGGGGACAGAGACCCGCAGCCTCGCGTCGGAAGATCAGCTCTTCACGGTGACGCTTCAGGATGCCGAGGCGCTCTTTGCCCTGCCGAAGCAGCGCCGCGGCCGGGTGGCGAAGCCCCCGCTCGCCGATTTGGGGCCGCATCCCGACTCTGGTGCGCCGCTGCGAGTGCTCGACGGCAGGTACGGGCCGTACGTCACCGACGGAACGACCAATGCATCGGTGCCGCGTGGCACCGACCCGGAGTCGATCACGCTCGAGCAGGGTATTGAGCTATTGCGCGAGCGCGCGGCGCGTGCGCCGGCCACGAAGCGCACGGCGAAGAAGCGCACCGCGAAGAAGCGCACCGCGAAGAAGCCGGCGAAGAAGGTGGCGAAGAAGGTGGCGAAGAAGCGCACGGCGAAGAAGACTGCGAAGAAGGTGGCAGGGAAGGCCACATTCTGAGCGATCACGCAGCGGCGGATCCGCAAGGAGAGCCCGCGATGCCCGAGGAGCAACCGGCGCCCGGAGCGCCGTTCATCCCTCGAGACGTTGACACGCCGCCGATGCCGCCCGCGCCGTGGCGGCTGTTCGGGAGCCAGTCCTTCTTCCGCTTGTGGCTCGCGCAGGTCGTCTCGAGCCTCGGCGACTGGATCGGGCTCATCGCGATCCTCGCCATCGCAGCACGCGTCTCCCACAACTCGGGCGCGGCGGTGAGCCTCGTGATGGTCACCCGCGTCGTCCCGGGCTTCTTCCTCGGCACCGTCGGTGGTGTGATCATCGATCGGTTCGACCGCCGCAAGGTGATGGTGGCCTGCGACATCGGTCGCGCCAGCTTGCTCGTGCTCCTGCCGTTCGTCGAGAGCATCACCGGTCTGGTCCTCGTCTCGTTGGGCCTCGAAGTGCTGACCCTTCTCTGGGGCCCGGCGCAAGCGGCCACGGTGCCGAACCTCGTGGGCGAGGAACAGCTCCAGGCGGCGAACTCGCTGTCGCTCGCCGCGTCGTACGGGACGTTCCCCATCGCGTCGATCATCTTCGCGCTGCTTGCCGGGCTCGCGACCGTGCTCGGCGACCTCGACGTCATCGCCGCGTTCAAGGTCGACCAAGAATTCCTCGCGCTCGTGTTCGACGCGATGACGTTCCTCGTATCGGCCGCGATCGTATGGCGGCTGCCGATCCCGCGCACCGATCGCGCCAAGGGCACCCGCATCGATTGGACGGAGACCTTCCGTGACATCAAGGAGGGTTTGCAGTTCATCTCGCGGCAACCGCTCGTGCGCGGCGTGATCATCGGTCTCGGCTTTGGCGTGATCGGTGCCGGCGCGATGATCCCGCTCGGTCCTTCGTTCGCGACGGAGGTGCTGAACGGAGGGAGCGCGGCGTTCGGCGTGCTCATGACCGCGCTCGGATTCGGCGCCGCATTCGGTGTCGTCGGGCTCCTGTGGTTCCAGAGCCGCTTGCCCCGAGGGCCCGTGTTCGCCGCCGCAGTGATGGGAGTCGGCGCGTTCCTCGTGCTGGCGGCGTCGTGTTCGTCGCTCGCGCCGGCCGTGTTGTTCATCGCCGGCGTGGGCGCGTGCGCCGGCACGTCCTACGTCACCGGCTTCACCCTCTTGCAGGAGAACACGAGCGACGAGCTCCGCGGCCGGACCTTCGCGACCCTCTACACGGTCATCCGATTGTGCCTCTTGATCTCGCTCACGATCTCACCGTTGTGGGCCGACTTCTGGGACTGGGTCACCAGTCAGCTCTTCACCAACCAGACCGTCGTCATCGGTTCGTATACGTACGTGATCCCGGGTGTGCGGATCGCGTTGTGGGGCGGGGGCCTGATCGCGTACACCGCCGGCATCGTCGCGCTGCGGTCTGTCCGCAGAGCGCGCCGCGTCGCGATCTCTGATCCAGCCACTCCCGAGGCCGGGCAGGCGAGCACCTGATGCCCCGGCACGCAATGCCCCGGTACCCAATGTCAGGGCGCTTCGTGGTGCTCGAGGGCGGCGACGGCAGCGGAAAGACCACGCAGGCGGCGCGTCTCTCGGCGCAGCTGCGCGCACGCGGTCTCGTCGTGTGCGAGACGTTCGAGCCGGGCGCGACGGGTGCCGGCGCCCTCATCCGAGAGCTGCTGCTGCACCGGCGCGAACCGATTGCACCGGTCACGGAAGCGCTGCTGATGGCGGCCGACCGGGCGCAGCATGTTGCCGAGCAGCTCGCGCCTGCACTCGAGCGAGGCGAGTGGATCGTGTGCGACCGCTACGTGGCTTCATCGCTCGTCTACCAGGGTGTCGTGCGCGGCGTGGGCGTGAGGGTCGTGGAAGAGCTGAACCGAGGAGCAACCGTGGGGATCGAGCCCGACGTCGTAATCGTCCTCGACGTACCGGACGCGATCGCGCGCGAGCGCGCCGGTGCCTCGCCGGACCGGTTGGAAGCCGAAGGCGACGCGTTCCACTCCGCGGTGCGCGACGCGTACCGCACACTCGCCGACGAACGCGACTGGGTTGTCGTCGACGGCGCGGGCGACGTGGACACCGTCGCCGCTCGAGTGTGGGCGCTGGTCGAGCCCCTGCTGGCAAGATGACGCCGTGACCCGAGACCCAGTAGCTGGAACCCCAATGACTGGAACCAGGTGGGAACAAGTCGTGGGGCAGGATCGGGCGGTCGCGCTGCTCCAGCGCGCGGCGGACCGACCAGCTCATGCGTATCTGCTCGTCGGCCCGCGCGGATCGGGAACCGACGAGGCGGCGCGCTGCTTCGCGGCCGCGGTGATCGCGCCCGACGACGACCGCGCCTGGGATCTCGCGCGGCGCGGGCGGCATCCTGACATCGTCGAGATCGATCCCGCCGAGAATCAGATCCGCGTCCCTCACGCGCAGGAGATCATCGACGAGGCATACAGCAGTCCGATCGAGGGAGACCGCAAGGCGATCATCGTGTTCGAGGCGGAGCGGCTCAACGAGGCCGCGGCCAACAAGCTCCTGAAGACACTCGAGGAGCCGCCACCGACCGCACTGCTGGTCCTCGTCACCGCGGGCGCCGACCAGCTCCTGCCGACAATCCGCTCACGGTGCCAGCGCATCGACTTCGCGCATCTCATGCCGGGGACGATCGAGCAGGTACTCACGGATGCGGGCGTCGCTCCGGAGCGCGCCGGGCTCGTGGCCCGGCTCGCGGGAGGCCGGCTCGACCGCGCTCGTGCGCTGGATGGCCGGCTGGCCCCGGTGCGCCAGGCGTTCGTCACCGCTGCGGCCCGGCTCGACGGCTCAGGTGGCGCGGTCGCCGCTCACGTGGAGGCGGTGCAGGCCGCGATGCAGGCCGCCATGCACGACCTCGAAGCCGCACACGAGGAGGAGACCGCCGCGCTCACCACCGAGCTCGAGGTCGCGGGCTATGCCGACCGTGTTGCACGTGCGCAACTCCGGCGCCTCGAAGAGCAACACAAGCGGGCGCACCGCCGCGCCCGTACCGAGCTGCTCGTGGAGGGCATCACCGCGGTGGAGACCGTCTACCGCGACGCGCTCGCCGGTGCGGACGCGCCTGTGCTGAACATCGACCATCCCGTGCTCACGGTCGATCCGCGTGCAGCTGCCGCCGCGCTCGACGCATGCCGCGCCGCGCGCCAGATGCTGATCGAGCACAACCCGAACGAAACGCTGTTACTCGAACGCCTCTTCCTGCACCTCCCCGCCACGCGCTGATCGGTCCCCGGTAGACTCACTCGCCGCGCCGGAGTAGCTCAGATGGCAGAGCAGCGCATTCGTAATGCGCAGGCCAAGGGTTCAAGTCCCTTCTCCGGCTCCACCGAGGTGTGCTGACCCGACCGATCCGTCACGGATCGCGTTCGGGTAATGCCACGACCCGCGCTGACGCACGGGAGCGCCAGATCCCTGCAATGTTCCGCGGTTTG
>JBBDHW010000008.1:20860-46837 GCA_040880805.1 Acidimicrobiia bacterium
TTAAAACCCGCGGGTGTTCGGGTCGCTCGTCAGCGTGATGGTTGCGGTCCGCGCCCACAGTTCCCGATCGGGAGACATCGCCCGAATCGCCCGGGCGGGTCTACAGTCCGGCAGCGTTTCGAGGCCGGGGGTCCTGTCATGCAGCCCATTCGCGAGGTTCGGGTCGTGGTCCGATGGACGATGGCGGTGCTCATGCTGGGAGCCGCCGCGGTCCACTTCGGTGCCATGGGGGAGCACGCGGGCGTGTCGTGGACGCACGGTCTGTTCTTCGCGGTTGCCGCCTGGGCACAGGTCGTGCTCGCCTGCTGGCTGGTGCTGCGCCCGTCGCGCACCGCAGTCGTCACCACGGTGCTGGTCAACTTCGCGATCGTCGTCGTGTGGGTCGCGTCACGGACGATCGGGATCGCGATCGGCACCGACGGCACTCCCGAGCCGGTCGCGTTTCCCGACGCGCTGTGCACCGTGCTCGAGGCGACCGCCATCGCGGGGGGCCTGCTGCTGATCTCCGACGGCCTCGTCAGACGCCGCGTGCACGCGGCGATGGGTTGGATCGCGGTGGCGGCCACTGGTGTCGCGGTCACCGCGCTCACCAGTCTCGGATTCACCCCTGCGCTCGCGAGCGGGAGCAGCGGTCAGAGTCACGCCCACGACACTTCCACTTCCACTACCAGTGTCGCGGGCGTCGCTCCGCACTCGCACAATGTCGACGAGGCCGCGGAGTTGCAACCGGATCAACCGCTCGCCGCCGCGACGCGCGCCACGCTCGCGCACCAACTGGTCGTCGCGCGCCAGGTTGCGCTCGAGTTCCCGACCGTCGCCGACGCGAAGGCCGCCGGGTACATCCAGGCCGGCAAGTTCGCCCCCGGAGCCGGCGCCCACTACGTATTGACGCGCGGCTCCTCCGGTGGATTCGATCCTGGTGCACCCGGGTCCTTGATCTACGAGGGGATCAGCGACACGTCGCGCATCGTCGGGCTCATGTACCTGTCGCTCAACGGCCAGATACCCGAGGGCTTCGCGGGTCCGAACGACCACTGGCATCGTCACCAGAACGTGTGTGTCAAGTACGGCGCCGGTGGGATCGAGATTCCCTTCCCCGCCGACTCCGACGTGACGTCGGCGATGTGCAGCGGTGCCGGCGGACGGCTGCTCGTCTTGACCACCTGGATGGTGCACGCGTGGGTCGTCCCCGGATGGGAGAGCCCGCAGGGCGTGTTCTCGCACGCCAACCCGAACGTGCGCTGCGCCGACGGCACGATGCAGACCGACGCGGTCGGGTTCTGCCAGGGCGTCTGACCCTGGCAGTGAGGCGGGACGACGCGGGTTTGGGGCAGACTGCGGGTGTTCGCACCCAGGAGGGAACCGCATGGACCGTCACGACCGGATCGAGGAGCAGCTGGCACAGGTACCGCTGTTCGAGGGGCTGTCCAAGAAGGAGCTGAAGCTCGTCTCGCAGCTCGCGACGCCGCTCGATGAGCCGGCGGGCACAATCCTCGTGCGTGAAGGGGCGGCCGGCCACGAGTTCATCATCGTGCTCGACGGTGAGATCGAGATCCGGAAGGGAGACGTCGTCGTCGCCACCCGCGGACCGGGCACGTACGTGGGCGAGATCGCCCTCCTCGACCACCGGCCCCGCACGGCCACCGTTGTGGCCAAGACCGCGGTGTCGATCGAGGTGATCGGCCAGCGGGAATTCGCCGGTCTCCTCTCGGAGGTGCCCGAGATCTCCCAGAAGCTCATTCCGGCCATGGCCAAGCGCCTCGCCGACCTCGACGAGGTCGGCCGCTAGCTTCCCCGCGGGGCCCGCTCAAGCGGCCTCTCCCTCCTGCCGATCCTCAGACTGCGGGTTCGGTCCCGATGGAGATGCCACTCATGACGCCTGTGTTTGCCGATGCCGAAGAAGAGTTGCGGCGCGCCCTCGACCGGGACGAGTTCCTGCTCGCGTACCAGCCGATCGTCGACCTGAACGACGGCACGCTGGCTGGGGTCGAGGCGCTTCTGCGGTGGGACCACCCGACCCGCGGACTCCTGTGGCCCGGCGACTTTCTCGGGGCCGTCGAGGAGACCCAGATGTGGGATCGCCTCGGCGGCTTCGTGATCGACGAGGCAGCGCGGCAGGCGGCCGCCTGGCGGTCGCGCACGCCTGGGAACGCGCTCATGGTCGCAGTCAACGTGTCCGGGAACCACTTCGAAGCCCACGATCTGGTCGTGCAGCTCGCGCACGCGCAACGTGAGAACGATCTCGAACCCGGTGCCCTCGCACTCGAAGTCGGCGAACGCACGCTGTTTGCCGACATCACTCGGAACCGCGCGCGTATCGAGTCACTGAAGCACCTCGGCGCACAGGTCGTCGTCGACGGCTTCGGGACGGGCTACGCCACCGCAACCGATGCCGACGCTTCGGATCCGGGCAACTGGCGTGTCGGTGCCACTGACGGATTGTTGCTGTCGCTCGTCGCGCTCGAGGAGTTCTCCGTCGACGTGATCGCGATCGACCGGCGGCTCCTGGAGCGACTGTTCACCGGTGCGCACGACGCCGCGCTCGTCCACGCGGTCGTGCGGCTCGCACAACGCTTCGGGTTCCGGGTGCTCGCCGTTGGGGTGGAGACCGCTTCGGAGGCCGATCAGCTGCGCCGCTGTGGCTGCGATCTCGCGCAGGGCTACTACTTCCACCGGCCGCAGTCGCCGGAGTACATCGAGATTCTCCTCCGCGACGCGAGAGAAGCGCGGCGCGAGCAGCTGCTGCACAGAGTGCAACCCGCCTGAGAACGCCGATATCGAAGAGCCGTCTACTGAACCGTCAGGAAGACGGAACGAACGACCCAGCCGCTGAAGCCGAACGCCTCGCGATCCCGACCCGTTCGATCGCGAGCGCGAGCCGGTACGACATCGCGAGCACGACCCACCCGCCGACCGCGTCGAGGAACCAGTGGTTCCCCGTCACCGTGACGCAAACGAGGATCGACAACGGGTACAGCACCAGCAGCGTCTGGAGGAAGCGGCGGCGGCGCACGAGCGGCCACAGCGCGAGCACGACCCACGTGGACCACGTGATGTGCATGCTCGGCATCGCCGCGAAGTCGTTCGCGCCCTGCGCAAAGTCCGACGTGGTGGGCTGGTCGTCCGCGCCGAGCTCCGACCGGAGACCCGCGTCGATGTGGAAGTACTGACGGCCGGTGTCGACGTAGTGGTAGCTCGGGGGCATCAGGCGTGGCGGCATGAGCGGGAAGAAGCGGAAGAGCACGAGCCCGAGCGCGAACGTGATGAGCAACGTGTTGCGCATTCGGACGTAGCGCGCCGGTGTCTTGCGCCACAGGATGATGAGCACCGCGATTGGCGCGACGAAGTGCACCGTGCCGTACCAGAGGTTCCAGAAGGCGACGACCCAGTCCACCCGCAGGGCGAGCTCTTGCACCGTGCGCTCGAATGACAGGCCGAAGAACTGCTCCACCCGGAGCAGGCGGCGGGCATTCTGTGAGGCGAGCTGCTCGGATCCGGCCGCCATCGCGCGCAGCTGTGAGTAGACGAGGTAGATCCAGAGGATGCCGACGGCTTCCATCGCGCCGCCGAAGCGGATGGTGCGGGTCCGCGGCGAAGGAGCCTCAGCTCTGGCGTCTACCGAAGTGTGCGTTTCGGGTTCGGGCATGACCTTCCCCGCCCCTCGATCAGTCCTGAACTTCGGCACGGTTGGTCCGATCCTTGAACGGTGTCGGTCACACCGGCACTCGGTACCCTGTGTGACTGATGGAGCGAGCATTCGCGGCACAGGTATCCTGCGCCGTCGCGAGCGTGGCCCGAGCGGCCCGCTGCGGAGCAGTGAGAGCGGACTGATGGCTGATCAGGCGCACTTCGCCGACCTCGCGATGCCGTACATGTCGGCGCTGTACTCGGCTGCGCTGCGGATGACCCGCAATCCCCCCGATGCCGAGGATCTCGTGCAGGAGACCTACCTGCGTGCGTACCGGGGGTTCGGCGGGTTCCAGGAGGGCACCAACCTCAAGGCCTGGCTCTACAAGATCCTCACGAACACGTTCATCAACTCGTACCGCTCGAAGAAGCGCCGGCCCGACGAGGTCGACCTCGACGATACGGAGGACTTCTTCTTGTTTCGGCGCCTGGGCGGGCTCGAGGCGGCCGAGGCCGGGCGCACACCGGAGACGGAGGTGCTCGACAGCATCCCCGACGAGGTCGTGAAGGAGGCACTCGAGTCGCTTCCCGAGCAGTTCCGGATGGCCGTGCTCCTGGCCGACGTCGAAGGCTTCTCGTACAAGGAGATCGCCGGGATCATGGATGTGCCCATCGGCACCGTCATGAGCCGGCTACACCGCGGAAGAAAGCAGCTTCAGCAGCGGTTGTGGGACTTCGGTCGCGAGCGTGGTCTCGTGCCGCCGGAGCCCGCACCGGCGCCCGAAACAGCAGGCGCAGGGGGAGCGGGGGGATAAGGAGCCATGGACTGCGACAAGGCGATGTATCGCGTCTACCACTATCTCGACGGCGAGCTCACGGTCTGGCGCCGGTGGTCCATCAGGCGGCACCTCGACAAGTGCCCGCCGTGCGCGCAGGGATTCGACTTCGAGATCGAGCTTCGCCAAGTGGTGTCGTTGAAGTGCCGCGACGATGCACCCGCCGATCTTCGCCGTCGCATCGCCGAACAGCTCGGGCTCCCACCCGAGTGACGCGGCCTGAATGACGTGACTGGCATGGCTCGCTCTACGATGAGCCGGATCCCCGCTCGGAGGAAGTCGTCCGCGTGAAGAAGCCCCGAATCCACGTGCCGTCCATCGCCGCGCTCGTGGCGGTCTTCCTCGTGACGTTCTCGGTGCCGGCGGGCGCGGCCACGACGGTGCTGGCCGACGAGCAGTACAAGTGGTTCTACTGGATCGGGCCGATCCTCGCGTTGAGCTTTCTTGGCTGGTTGATGATGATGGCCGTCGGTTACTACGTACGCGTCCTGCGCCCGAAGTGGCGGGGGCAGAAGCAAACGTGACGCTCGAGACGCAGCCGGGTGCCGCAAGCGGGCCGCCGCCGGCGTCGTTCGATCCCCTCGACTGGGTACTCGCCGAGCGGGTCGCCCGCCGCGTCGCCGGGCGAGATCCCCTCTCCTCGTCGTACCTTGCCGAGTCGCTGCGCGCCGATTTCTTCTCGGTGACCGCGCAGGCCGAGCAGCTCGTTGCCGAGCACACCGGACTCCGCGCACCGGGTCTCGCGACTGCACAGGTCGTCGACCGCGCGTCCTGGGTATCCGCGAACGTGCAGTCGATGCGGCGGTTGCTCGAACCGCTCACGGCGCGCGTCGGAGAACGCATGGCCAACAGCCCGGTTGCCCCGATCGGACGCCGCATCGCGGGTACCGAGACCGGCGTGCTGCTCGGCTACCTCGCGCAGCGCGTGCTCGGTCAGTACGACCTGCTCGTGCTCGACGAGGAGGGCTCGTCGGACGCGGTCTACTACGTGGGCGGCAACATCCTGGCGCTCGAGAAGCGGTTCGCCTTTCGCCCGCGTGACTTCCGTCTCTGGATCGCAATCCACGAGTGCACGCACCGGGCCCAGTTCACGGCGGTGCCGTGGATGAAGCCCTACTACCTCTCGCTGGTCGACGCCACGCTGGCGTCGATCGATCCCGACCCGCGCCGCATCGTGCAGGCGCTCGCCCGCGCGGCCGAGGAGCTACGCAACGGCCGCAATCCACTCGACGACGGCGGGCTCGTCGCACTGCTTGCCAACGACGAGCAGCGGGGCGCGCTCGCGCGTGTGCAGTCGCTCATGTCGCTCCTCGAAGGCCATGGCAACAGCGTCATGAACCACCTGGGCGCGGAGCATGTAGCCGGGCAAGCGCGCATGGCGCGCGTGCTGCACGCGCGCCGCCAAGCGGGTGGCCTCGCCGCGATCCTGCACAAGGTGATCGGTCTCGATTCGAAGATGCGTCAATACGAGGTCGGTGAGGCCTTCGTGGCCGCGGTGGAACGTGCCGGCGGACCGCGCGCGATCGACGCCGCGTGGCGCGGACCGGAATGGCTGCCGTCGCTCGACGAGCTGCAGGATCCGGAGAGCTGGCTCGCGCGGGTCGCGTGACCGCGTCCGAACCGGGCCACACCCTCGCGCCCTGGCGGGAGCGGTACGCCGCCGCCGTGGCTGCTCTCGAGCCCCCGGTTGTCGTCGGCTGTTCGGGCGGCACTGATTCGGTCGCACTGCTGGCGCTCACAGCCGATGCGGGGCTCGGCCCGATTGCCGTCCACGTGGATCACGGAATCAGGCCCGACGGCAACCGCGAGCGAGATCACGTCGCCGCGCTCGCGGCGCGGCTCGGAGCACGCTTCGACTCCCGCACGGTCGATATCCCACCGGGATCAAATCTCGAGGAGCGTGCGCGAGACGCGCGGTACGAGGCGCTGGAGGCTGCACGGGTCGAGCACGGCGCGACTGCGGTGCTCGTCGCGCACACCACCGACGACCAGGCCGAGACCGTGCTGTTGAACATCCTCCGCGGCGCCGCCGGTACGGGACTGTCCGGAATGCCCGCGCGCCGGGGTTTCGTCGTACGCCCGCTGCTCGGCTTCCGCCGCGCCGAGACGTCCGCGCTGTGCGCGGCGCTCGGCCTTCCGGTGCTGCACGACCCGATGAACGACGACGAAGCATTCCGGCGGGTCGCGGTGCGACGCCGGGTCCTCCCCATGCTGTCGGATGTGGCCGGACGTGATCTGGTCCCGGTGCTCGCGCGCCAGGCGGAGCTCCTACGCGAGGAGTCGGCCTTTCTCGACGAGCTGGCGCAGGCCGCGTGGCCGGGAGCCGACGGCACGTCGGCCCGCGCGCTTGCCGCGCTCTCGCCGGTGCTCGCGCGACGTGCAGTGCGGCAGTGGCTCGGTCCGCCGCCGCCGTCGAGCGCCGAGGTCACGCGCGTGCTGCAGGTTGCTGCGGGTCGGCATCGTGCCACCGAGCTGAGTGGTGGACGGGCCGTCCGCCGCGCCGCCGGTCGACTGCACCTCGAGCGGCCCGGCGGCGCAGCCGCCGAGAGCGGGAAGTAAGTTCCCCGCGGTGGAGGAGGGCGAGGACGTCGGCCGGATCATCGTCGGCGAGGTCGAGCTGAGAGATCGCGTCGCCGAGCTCGGCAAGGACATCACGTCCGACTACGTGGGTCGGCCGCCGCTGCTCGTGGGTGTTCTCAAGGGCGCGTTCGTGTTCATGAGCGATCTGTCACGCGCGATCGACCTGCCGGTCGAGTTCGACTTCATGGCGGTGTCGTCGTACGGATCGGCGACGCGATCGAGCGGCGTCGTGCGAATCATGAAGGACCTCGATCTCGATCTCACCGACCGACACGTGCTGATCGTAGAGGACATCGTCGACTCCGGCCTCACGCTCGCATACCTCCGCAAGAACCTCGCCGCGCGCAATCCCGCATCGCTCGAGGTGTGCGCGCTCCTTGTGAAGGACGGTCTGCAACGCGTCGAGCTCGACCTGAAGTACGTAGGGTTCCGCATTCCGCCGGTGTTCGTCGTCGGCTACGGCCTCGACGTCGGCGAGCGCTACCGCAACCTGTCCTTCATCGCCGAGTACGCCGGAGCTGCACCCGCGTGAATGAAACGGACATCGAGTTGAGCTCCTGACGGACTGCCACCTGACGGACGGCCACCGGAGATTCGCTACCCTTGCGTGACCCCGCCCCTCCCGGAGTCGCCGTGACCGAGCTGCGCCGCTACCGCCCCGACGGCTCACCACCCGCGCCCACTCGTAGGAGTGCGGCGGCGGCGAGCCGAACCGAGCAACCACAGCGTGGAGGATCAGCGTGACCGACGAAGACGAGGGGAGTGACCCGGCTGTAGCGAGGAAGCGAATCGAGGCGGCTGTTCGCGAGATCCTCGAAGCGATCGGCGAGGATCCCGACCGCGACGGGTTGCGGCGAACTCCACAGCGGATAGCCAACATGTTCATCGACGAGATCTTCACCGGTCTCCATGACGATCCCTCGCGTCACCTGACAATAACGTTCGAGGCCGAGCACGACGAGATGGTGATGGTGCGCGACATCACTGTGCATTCAATGTGTGAGCATCACCTCGTACCATTCGCGGGGAGGGCGCACGTCGCGTACATCCCCGGCGAAGACGGCCGGATCACGGGGCTGTCGAAGATTGCGCGACTCATCGACGGCTTCGCGAAGCGGCCACAACTTCAAGAGCGGCTGACCACGCAGATCGCCGACGCGCTCGTCGACGTGCTGAAGCCAACCGGCGTGCTCGTCATGATCGAGGCCGAGCACTTCTGCATGTCGATGCGCGGCGTGCACAAGCCGGGCTCGTTGACGGTTACCTCCGCGGTTCGTGGTCTCTTCAAGACGAATGCGGCCACGCGCGCCGAGGCGATGAGCCTCATCACTCATCCGGGGAACCGCCTCTGAGCGATCGGGCGCTTCCCGCGCCGCAGCCGGCACTCCCTCGGGGGCGGAGGCTGGTCGGGCGCGCCATCATGCTCCTGATCACCGGCGTCTCGCTCTACATCGTCGCCCCCAGCCTGATCGCGACGTTCGGGAGCCTGCCCCAGCTCGAAGGTGTGTTCCCGGCGTGGTTCGTTCCGATCGGCGTGCTCGAAGCGCTCGCGTTCGTGTGTATCTGGGAGCTGATCCGGGTCGCGCTCGACACCGACGGCTGGTTCGACGTCGGCACGTCGCAACTCGCGGGCAACGCGCTGAGCCACGCACTCCCCGGAGGCGCGGCCACCGGCGGCGCGCTCCAGATCCGCATGCTCACGCGCGCGGGCTTTCCGGTGGCCACCACGACGACCGCGCTCACCGCAGTCGGGCTGCTCTCGACCGCGACGCTGTTCGTCCTTCCTCTGCTCGCGCTGCCGGCGATGCTCTTCGGCCTCGCGGTGAGCTCCGAGCTGCTCCGCGGTGCGATCCTCGCCGCGGTGCTCGGCGCGGCCCTCCTCGGCGGGGGATCGGTGCTCCTCACCTCTGATCGTGTCATCCGCGGGATCGGGCACATGTTCGACTGGGTGCAGCATTTGGTCCGTCCGAAGCGCGTATCACCCACCTCGATGGCCGACCGTCTCCTCGAGTCGCGCAACGTCGTGCGCAGCTCGTTGAGCGCGTCGTGGAAGGTGGCGCTGCCTGCGTCGTTCGGGAACCAGCTCTTCGACTTCCTCGCGTTGGAGACGAGCCTGCTCGCGGTGGGCGCGCACGTGGATTTGATCCTGGTGCTGCTCGCGTTCGTCGCCGCCAGCGCGCTTGCGATGATCCCGATCACGCCCGGGGGCCTCGGCTTCGTGGAGGCCGGACTTACGGGGGTGCTCGCGCTCGCGGGCGTGTCCGCCGAGCACGCGGTGCTCGCGACGCTGCTCTACCGCCTGTTCTCCTACTGGCTTCCTCTGCCCGCCGGGCTGGTGGCGTCGATCCTGTTCGGCCGTCGCCACCCGGCTGCCGCCGAGCCCGCCGCCGGGGCAGCCTGAGGGCGGATCCCGGCAATTCGGACGCCCCCGCGTCCGCTGCCCTGCCGGTACGCTGCCCTGAGTGTTCAGTTGGTCGTCGGTGTGCGGTGAACGTCCTGCGGTGATGGGTGTCGTCAACGTCACGCCCGACTCGTTCTCCGACGGCGGCCGCTACCTCGATCCGGACGCCGCGATCGCTCGCGGGTTGGAGCTGGTAGCCGAAGGGGTCGACCTGCTCGACGTCGGCGGAGAGTCGACGCGACCGGGGGCGATACCGGTTGCCGAGGCCCACGAGCGTGCACGGGTCCTTCCGGTTGTTGCCGCGCTCGCGGCGGAGGCGGGAGTACCGGTGAGCATCGACACCACCAAGGCCGCGGTCGCAGTCGCCGCGCTCGAGGCCGGTGCAACGGTCGTCAACGACGTCTCGGCCGGGCTTGCTGATCCAGAGATGCTCCCCGTCGTCGCCGCTATGCGTGCGGGATTCGTCGTGATGCACATGCGCGGCGAACCGCGCACCATGCAGACCGACCCGCGCTACGGCGACGTCGTCGACGACGTGGGCGAGTTCTTGCTCGAGCGGCTCGACGCGGCGCGCGCGGCGGGCATCGATCCCCGCGCATTGTGTGCTGATCCGGGCATCGGCTTCGGCAAAACGGCACAGCACAATCTTGCCCTGCTCGCACGGCTCTCCGAGCTCGTCGAGCGCGTCGACGTTCCTGTGCTCATCGGTACGTCGCGCAAGTCGTTCATCGGTTCGGTGCTCGCCGATTCGCTGCCTGCCGGTGCGCCGCCCGCCGATCGCGACGATGGCACGCTCGCCACCATCGTCTGGGCTCTCGACCACGGCGTCGGGATCGTGCGTGTCCACGCGGTACGCCCCGCGGTCGACGCGGTGCGACTCTGGTCCGAAATGCGCGCGATCGACATGCAGGCGGCCGCATGAAGGGCCGGTGGGCGCAGGGGCTCGAGCCGCGCGCGTTCTGTTGGGTCATCAAGGACCGGCTCGCGGCCTCGGAACGCCCCGGCGGGTTCGCGCGGAACCACCGCAAGGTGCGCCGCCAGGAGGAGTTGATCTGGCTCATCGGTCACGGTTTCACCCACGTGCTCACGATCCTCGACTCGCCCCACAACCTGCACGCCTACGAGGAAGCGGGTGTCCCCCACGCGCACGTGCCCCTCGGTCGTCACGACGAGTGGTCCGACCGGTTGCCCGTGCTCTACGGCACGCTCAACTCGTGGTTGGCGATCCCACGCGAGCGGGTGCTGATCCACCACGAGGAGTTCGGCGATCGGCTGCTCGGCGTTCTCGCCGGTTACCTCCTGTACGCGGGATACGTCACCGAAGGACCGCACGCGGTCGTCGTGATCGAACGCATTACCGGACGGCAGCTCGGGTCGATGGCGCGCGAGGTCGTGGCCGTCACCGTCGAAGAGGGAATCGTCGGGAGTTCGGCCAGCGGTCATCGCGCGCGGAGCTGAGCACACGATGGGCACGATCGTCATCGCAGGGTTGCGTGAGCTGGGTGTGCACGGAGTGCTGCCCGAGGAGCAGACGCGTCCGCAGCCGTTCGAGGTCGACGTCGAGCTCACGGTCGACCTGGAGGCCGCCGGAGAGAGCGACGCACTCGACGACACCGTCGACTACGCGGCAGTGGCGGAAGCGGTGAGCCGAGTTGTCGCGTCGGAGCGCTACCAGCTGCTCGAACGACTCGCGGCACGCATCGCCGAAGTGTGCAGCGTGGACGAGCGCGTCACTTCGGTCGCGGTGACGGTGCGCAAGCTCCATCCGCTGGTGCGCGCGATGGTCGACCACGTGGCCGTGTGCATCGAGCGGTGACCCGGCTCCGTGCCTGAACGGAGAGGGCGGGCATACCTGGGGCTCGGGTCGAACCTGGGTGATCGGCTCGCACACCTCCAGGCCGCGGTCGACGGGCTCGCAGGCACGCCGGGGATCGAGGTGGTCGCGGTGTCGCCCGTCTATGAGACGGCACCGGTGGGCGGCCCGTCACAGGACCACTATCTGAACGCGGTCGTCGCGCTCGGCACCGGGCTCACCCCCCGCGACCTGCTGAACATCGCCCAGCGGCTCGAGGCCGGCGAGCACCGTGTGCGAGCCGAGCGCTGGGGACCGCGCACACTCGACGTCGACGTGCTCCTCGTCGGCGACGAGGTGGTCGACGAGCCCGATCTCGTCGTGCCGCACCCACGCCTGAAGGAACGAGCATTCGTGCTCGTGCCGCTCTCCGATCTCGCCCCCGAGTGGGCCGCGTCGATACCCCCCGACCGAACGACCGGCTGCGCAGATGTGAGGCCGGCAGGGGTACAGTTGCGGCTGCCCGAGTAGTCCGGCACCCCGAGGCGGGGCTGGAACGAAGAGGTCAACGTGCTCGATCACACGCAGCGCGCCTTCGCCCTCGTGGGGCCTGGTCGCGCCGGCACCACGCTCGCGGTCGCGATGACCCTGCGCGGGTGGACTCCGATCGCGATCGCCGGACGCGCGCCCGACGCACCGTCGGTGCTCCGCGCCGCGGAGCTTCTCGGCGCTCCAGCGCGGGATGTCGTCGCGGCCGGCGTCGACGCCGATCTCGTGCTCGTCGCCGTACCCGACGCGGCGATCGCCGAGACCGCCGCCGCGATCGCGCCGGGCTTGCGCTCCGGCGCGCTCGTGCTGCACCTCTCCGGCGCCTGCACCCTCGACGAGCTCCACAAGCTGCGCGTTGCCCGGCCCGACGTCGAGCTCGGCTCGCTCCATCCCCTCCAGTCGTTTCCGTCGGTCGACGCCGGCCTTGCGCGGCTGGCGGGCTCGTGGTGCGCAGTCGACGGCCCGCCCGAGGTCGAGCGGCTCGCGATCTCACTCGGCATGCGACCGTTCCGGGTACGCGACGCCGACCGCGTCGCATACCACGCGGCCGCGACCGTTGCTTCCAACCATCTCGTCGCGCTGCTCGGGCAAGCCACCCGCATCGCGGACGCCGTCGGTGTGCCACCGGCCGCGCTCTTGCCTCTCGTGCGGGCGACGCTCGACAACGTCGAGGCGCTCGGTCCCGAGAGTGCGCTCACCGGGCCTGTCGCTCGGGGTGACGTCGACACCGTGCTGCGTCACCTCGACGCGCTGCCCGACGACGAACGGAGCGCTTATCGCGCGCTCGCGGAGCAAGCGCGCCGGCTTGCCGGCCGTGACGATCCTGCGTTGCGCCACGCGCTCGAGGATGACACGTGATCACGGTCGAGACGAGCGCCGACGTCCGTGCGGTGTGCGACGACGTTCGGGCGCGCGGCGGCACGGTCGGCTTCGTGCCCACCATGGGTTTCTTCCACGAGGGCCACCGTTCGCTGATGCGTACGGCACGCGCGGCACACGACGCGGTCGTGGTGAGCTTGTTCGTGAACCCCACCCAGTTCGCACCCACTGAGGACCTCGACGCGTATCCGCGCGACCTCGACGCAGACACCGCGGTCGCGATCGCGGAAGGCGTCGACGTGCTGTTCGTGCCGAGCGTCGCCGAGATGTACCCAGAAGCTGCGCGGACAAGCGTGCACGTGGCTGATCTCACCGACGGCCTGTGCGGCGCGAGCCGGCCCGGCCACTTCGATGGCGTCACCACCATCGTCGCGAAGCTGTTTTCGATCGTCGGGCCGTGCACCGCCTACTTCGGACGCAAGGATGCGCAGCAGCTCGCGGTTGTCCGCCGCATGGCCACCGACCTCGACCTTCCGGTGCACGTGGTCGGCTGCCCGTTGGTGCGCGAGCCCGACGGGATTGCCATGTCGAGCCGGAACTTGTACCTCTCTTCCGACGATCGCCGACGCGCCGCAGTGCTCATCCGATCGCTCCGCGCCGCTACCGATGCGGTGGTCTCCGGCGAGCGCGATGCTCGCGCCGTGCGCGAGATTCTCGTGGAAACTCTCGCCTCCGAACCGGCGGTTCGTGTCGGCTACGCCGAGCTCGTCGACGCGGCCACGCTGCAGCCGGTCGACCGGATCGAACACGACACCTTGATCGCACTCGCTGCGTTCGTCGGCAAGACTCGTCTCATCGACAACGTCACCATCTCGCTCGACGGCGACACGATTGCCGTCGACGAGGGTGTCGTCACGACAACGAGCCAGAGCCGAGCGCCGAGAGCGGGAAAGTGAGGACGACTGATGCACCGGATCATGATGAAGTCGAAGATCCATCGGGCAACGATCACCGGCGCTGACCTCGACTACGTCGGATCAATCACGCTCGACCCGCGGCTGATGGAGCTCGCCGACCTCATGGAGCACGAGCAGGTGCACGTCCTCGATATCGACAACGGCGCGCGGTTCGAGACCTATGTCATCCGTGGTGGCCCCGGCGACGTCGTCATCAACGGCGCCGCGGCGCGGCTCGTCCACACCGGCGACAAAGTCATCGTTATCAGCTACGCGCACTACAACGAAGCGGAGATCGAGGCCTACGAACCGATCGTCGTGCATGTCGACGAGGAGAACCGGCCGACCGTCCAGTCCGTCCCCCATGTGCGAGACGTTGCGCCGTAACCGAGCGCGCCGGATCAGAGTCATACCTCACCCATGACTGACGTCCTCGTACTCGGCAGCGGCGGAGCGGGTCTGTCCGCCGCGGTGCGGGCCCGCGACGCCGGCCTGTCCGTCACCGTGCTCACGAAGGGCGAGCTCGGCTGGTCGGCCACTCGCTACGCGCAAGGCGGCGTCGCCGCCGCGCTCGTCGAAGACGACGACTCGCCCGAGTTGCACGGCTCCGACACCCTCGCCGCCGGGGGCGGGCTCAACGATCCCGATGCGGTCCGCGTGCTCGCAGCCGAGGGGCCCACTCGTGTCCGCGAGCTCATGGCACTCGGCGCGCGCTTCGACGTGGTCGACGGCTCGCTCGCGCTCGCCCGCGAGGGCGGGCACTCGGTCCCGCGCGTGGTACACGCAGGTGGCGACGCGACCGGCGCCGAGATCGAGCGAGCGCTCGCGGTCGCGGTGCAGGATTCCGGAGCCGAAGTGCTGGAAGGATGGCTCGTCACCGAGCTCCTCGTCGACAACGGCCGCGCCGCGGGCGTGGTCGCGGTCGACGGCCGCGGCACCGAGCACGTGTTGCGGGCGCCGCACACTGTCATCGCAACCGGAGGCGCCGGTCAGTGCTTCGCGGTTACCACCAACCCGCGGCTCTCCACCGGCGACGGTGTGGCAATGGCACTGCGCGCCGGTGTCGCGGTTGCCGACCTCGAGTTCATGCAGTTCCACCCCACTGCGCTGCACCACCCGTCGATGCCGCGCCCGCTCCTCTCGGAGGCGTTGCGCGGCGAGGGTGCGGTCCTGCGCGACGACAAGGGCGAGGCGTTCATGGCGGGCGAGCACCCGCTCGCCGACCTCGCGCCGCGCGACGTCGTCGCACGCGCGATCAGCCGGCGCCTCAACGAGCGTGGGCTCGACCACCTCTGGCTCGATGGCACGCGGATCGTTGGCTTCGAGGCGCGTTTCCCCACGATCTGGCGCGCGTGCGAGATCGTAGGTCTCGACCCGACGCGCGACTGGCTTCCGGTGGCCCCGGCTGCCCACTACCTGTGCGGCGGCGTCTGCACGGATCTCGACGGCGCGACGACGCTTCCCGGGTTGTGGGCGTGCGGTGAGGCTGCGTGCACCGGCGTGCATGGCGCGAACCGGCTCGCCTCGAACTCGCTGCTCGAGAACCTGGTGTTTGCCGCGCGGGTCGTGGAGGCGATCGCGCGTGGGAAGGCGTCTCCCGACTCCACTGGTGTGCTCCGCGGCATCCGCCCCGACCCGCCGGGGTCCCGCGCCGCCTCCGTGCCCGATCTGTCCACTGGTACACCCATGAGTGCACCCATGCGCGACGAGCTCCAACGCGTGATGACCCGCGACGCGGGAGTGGTCCGCAGCGCCGAGAGCCTCGACCGCGCCGCGGCTGCTCTTGCTGCGATGTCGCCTACCGGCATCGAGGAGGCCAATCTCCTCGCGGTGAGCTCTGCTCTGGTGCACGCGGCCGCGGCACGCTGTGAGTCGCGCGGCACGCACACCCGCTCCGACTACCCTGGCACGTCGCCCGAGTACCTGGGCCGCTTCGTCTTTGCCGGCGCAGGTCCCGACTTCGTGCCGCTGTTCGCCGCGGCTGGTCGCACGACATGAGCTCGTTCGCCGCGCCGATCGCCGATGTTCGAGACGCGGTCGCACGCGCGCTCGCCGAGGATCTCGGCCCGCTCGGCGACGTCACTGCGGCACTCGTGCCGCCCGACTCGTGTGCCGTTGCCGACGTCGTCGCGCGCGCACACGGGGTGATCGCCGGAACCGGCTGTGCCAGCGAGGTCTTCGCGCAGCTCGATTCCGAAGTCCGCGTCGAATGGCTGGTCGACGATGGCGGCCTCGCGGGCACCGGGGCCAAGATCGGCCATGTCGCGGGACCCTTGCGGTCGGTGCTCACGGGTGAACGCACCGCGCTGAACTTCCTCTGCCACCTGTCGGGTGTCGCCACTGCCACACACCGCTTCGTGCTCGCCGCCGGTGAACAGACCCGCATTCTCGACACGCGGAAGACGTTGCCCGGCCTGCGCTCGCTCGAGAAGGCGGCGGTGCGTGCCGGTGGAGGGGTGAACCACCGCAGCTCATTGTCCGACTTCGTCCTGCTGAAGGACAATCACCTCGCGGGCATCGGGATCACCGAAGCGGTGCGGCACGCGCACAGCATGTGGTCGGGCCGTGCCGTCGAGGTCGAGTGCGACCGCATCGCCCAGGTCGAAGAAGCGGTCAGTGCCGGAGCGAGCATGGTGTTGCTCGACAACATGGCGCCCGACGAGGTGCGCGAGTGCGTCGCTCTCGTCCGCGCATCGGCCGGCGCAACGGTTTTGGTCGAAGTGTCAGGGGGTGTGACGCTCGAGAACGTGCGTTCCTACGCCGGCGCCGGCGCCGATGCGATTTCGACGAGCGTGATCACGCAGTCGGCGCCTGCGCTGGATATCGCCTTCGACATCGCACCCGACATCGCACCCGACATCGAATTGGGAGGAAGGTAGCTCGCCGTGCTCGTCGCCATCGACTGCGGGAACACACACACGGTGATCGGTCTCTTCTCGGACCGGGAGATCATCGACAACTGGCGGATCGCGACGATCTCGGAACGCACGTCCGACGAGCTCGCGCTCATGTTCCAACAGTTCTTGGCGTTCCACGGCACCGCCGACCAGCCGGTCACGGGCATGGTGATCGGGTCGGGCGTACCGCGGATCACGGCTGCGCTCCGCGAGATGAGCGAGCGGTACTTCGGCTTCCCCGCCCTCGTGCTCGAAGCCGGAGTGCGCACCGGCATGCCGATCCTCTACGACGAACCGCACAACGTCGGCGCCGACCGGATCGCCAACGCGATCGGCGCCTACGACCTCTACGGCGGGCCCACGATCATCGTCGACTTCGGCACCGCGAACACCGTCGACGCCGTGAGCGACAAGGGCGAGTACCTCGGCGGCGCGATCTTTCCCGGCATCGAGATCTCGCTGGACGCGCTGTTCGAGCGCGCGGCGATGCTGCGCCGGGTGGAGCTCGTCTCGCCGAAGAACGTCATCGGCAAGTCGACGATCGAGGCGATCCAGTCCGGCGTGGTCTACGGCTACAGCGGCCAGGTCGACGGACTCGTCGACCGCTTCCAGGCGGAGCTCGGGATGTGCACGGTGGTTGCCACCGGCGGCCTCGCCACGCTGATCAGCCCGCACTCCCGCACGATCCAGCACTACGAGCCCTGGCTCACCCTCCAAGGCCTGCGCATCGTCTACGAGCGCAACAGCTGAGACCTGTGGCTGACGAGACCAAGATCACGTTCACGCTGTCGGGCGACGACGCTGCGAATCGCAACGCGTGGCGCGCGCAGCCCCCTCGAGTTCTGAGTGACGCCGGCTACAAGCTGAAGGACGAGTCGTACGACACGCTCGTCTACGAGGCGAACGTCACGACCACGACCATGAAGATCATGATGTTCGGCTTCGCGAAGACGCTCTACCGTCTCGCGGTCACGTTCCGGCCCGAGGGCGAGGTGAACACCGCGGTCACCATGATCGGCCAGGCGCAGCGGCAGGTGCGCGAGGAGCTCGCTCGCCTCGGATCAGGTCGTTAGAGATCGGCGAGGATCTCGGCCTTCTTCGACTCGAACTCCACCGCGTTGATCAACCCCGCGTCGCGCATCTGCGTGAGCTTCTTCATCCGCTCGGCGGGATCGTTCGCATCGACCGGCGCTGGCGCGCGCGCTGCTCCACCTTCGGCCTGGCCTGCCTCCCTGCCCGCGAGATACGCGCGCCCGGCCGCGTCGGCGGTACCGGCGTAGGTGTTCTGCAAGCCCTGCATGACCGCGTTCATCTCGCCACCGGAGGCGGCGATCGATCCCTTGAGCGCGTCCCACTGCACCGCGACCTGCATCGGGTCGTTGGCGCTGATCTTCACAGGTACTTCCATGCCGGCCGACAGGGCGGCCTTCTGCCGCGCCGACGGGTAGACGTAGGTGACCGTGTAGGGCTCACCGTTTGACGGGTGGATCTCGAGCTCGATCTGCATCGCGAACTTCTCGGTGGCCGACGGGAGCGCGAAGCCGAGCGCGACGGCCTTCGCGGGCGTACCGTTCTCGAGGATCTCGTTCTGGCCGCGGTCGTCGGTGACGGCCTTGATGTCCTGGACCGAGCCCTCCACCGATGGCGTGCCGCCGTGGTAGTCACCGAGCTCCTTCGCGCCCTTGAGCGCGTCCTTCGCATCCTTGAAGAGGCCCATGTCGGTGCTCCCTACTCCGCTTCTCGCGCTACCAGCTGTGGATGATCGCGGCCTGCGTGTTGTCGGGGTCGTACTTCACGACGATCGCCATGCCCTCGGAGATGCCCTCCATCTGGAACGGCAGCATGCCCTGCTCGATCGTGGTCTGGTACGGCTCACCGCCCTCGGGACGGATCGTCACGTCGAACTCGGTCATCGTGGTGCCGCTGAAGTCGGGGGTACCGGCGGCACGGATCGAATGGATCACGCCCGGCGCCTCGACACCCGACGTCGCGATCTTGTTGACCATCTGAGAGTAAGCGGCCATCTTGGCCATGTCCTGCCCGCCCATGCCCGGAGTGTCGGCTCCGGGGAGGCCACCGGTCTGGGCTCCGGCGGTCTGCTGCATCGCTGTGGCTTGCTGCATCGCGTCCGCTGCCTGCTGCTTGGCGCCCTTGACCTTGTCGAACAGTCCCATCGTGGTGCTCCTGACTCTGGGTACCTCGTTCCGCAGCAGGGTACGCACGCTGAGCGCGCGGTTCGAGGGACACACGTCACAACTGCGTGAACGACCCACCGTTACAGTGACCGGCCGTGCGAGTCGCGGAGATCTGGAAACGCTGCCCGCTCGCACTTCGAGACTCCCTCCCGGCGTGGGTCCTGGCCCGCCTCATCGTGGCGGCGAGCCTTGCGGGCGCGAAGTTCATCGTCGACGACTTCCCCCAGCGTGCAATCGGGCATCGCAACGATCTCAGCCTCATCGGTTGGGACGGCGAGTTCTACGAGTTGATCGCACGAGCCGGATATGCGGCCGATGCCGATTCGTACCGGTTCTTCCCGCTGTACCCGCTTGCCAGCAAGGCGCTCAATTTCGTGACACCGGGATCGACGACGGTCGCGCTCGTCCTCTTGGCCAACGTGTGTTCCCTCGGCTTCGTGGTCCTCCTGCATCACCTCGTACAGCGTGAGACCGGCGACGTCGACCTCGCCCGCCGAGCCGCATGGTTCGGGTGCATCGCTCCCGCCGCCTTCGTGATGGTCTGGGGTTACGCGGAACCGACGTTCCTCCTGCTCGCGGTCGCGACCTTTCTCATGCTCCGCACCGATCGCTTCGCCGCCGCCGGGCTGTTCGGTGCACTTGCAGCATTGACCCGACCGCTCGGGGTGCTGATCGCGATCTCGGCCGCGTTCGAAGCATCGCGAGGCTTCCGAAACGCGGACGTGCGAGGCCGCGCCGAGCGCGTGGTGGCGGTCGCAGGACCACCGATCGGCACGCTCGCCTACCTCCTCTGGACGCTCGACCGCACGGGCGACTTCCTGGAGCCCTACCGGATCCAGGCGCTCGCGGTGCATCGCGGCAAGACCGTCGACCCGGTGACCGGGATCGCGAACGCGCTGTCGGAGTTCTTCGACCACGACCGCATCGGACCGCTGTTCCACGTGGGCTGGGCGGTCGTTGCGGTCGCGTTGGTGGTGGTGACGTTCCGGCGCCTGCCGGCCTCGTACGGGTTGTTCTCGGCCGCGACGGTGATCATCGCGCTGTCGTCGCACAACCTGGATTCGTTCGAGCGCTACGCGTTCAACGCATTCCCGCTCATCATCGTGGTGGCAATGATCTTTCACACGCGTCGCCAGGAAACGCTGGCGTTCACCGCAGCCGGTGCGCTGATGCTGCTCTACGGCACGCTCGCAGCGCTGAGCCTCTACGTGCCCTAACCATGGGTCGCTCTCTGCGAGCCGGGGTACCCGGCTCGCGGCCGCTCGCTCCTAACGCTCGCGCGTGACCAGGCCGTCGACGAGGCGGCCGAGCTCCTCGCAGACCTCGGGGTCGAGACCCTCCGCCCCGTCGAGCGCGTCACGTGCCTTCACCGCGTGGTCACGTGCGACACCGAGCGCGGCGTCGACCGCGCCGTTGCTCGTTGCGATCCGACGGACCTCGCCGAGGTGCTCCTGGTCGATCGGCTGACCCAGCAGATCGCGCAGCTCCGGCGACTCGCGCAACGCGTAGATGACCGGCAGCGTGTAGACGCCTTCGAGGAGATCCTGGCCCGCGGGCTTGCCGAGCGCGGCTTCGCTGGCGGTGAGGTCGAGGACGTCGTCGACGATCTGGAAGCACATACCCAGGTGACGACCGAAGCGCGTGAGCCCGTCGAGCGTGGGGTCGGGGACGCGAGCGACCATGCCGCCGACCCGGCACGACGTCGCGAACAACGCCGCCGTCTTGCCCTCGATCGTCGACTCGTAGCCGTCCTCATCGCGCTCGACATCGAAGAGATGCTGCAACTCGTGCACCTGCCCGCGGCACAGCTCGCCGATCGTGGAGGCGAGCAAGCCCGCGATGTCGGCACCGAGCGATGCCGCGAGCGACGACGCGCGTGCGAGCAGGAAGTCGCCGGCGAGGATCGCGACGATGTTGCTCCACCGGGCGTTGACGCTCGGCACACCCCGTCGGGTCTCCGCCTCGTCGATGACGTCGTCGTGGTAGAGAGAGCCGAGATGGACCAGCTCGACCGCCACCGCGCCCGTGATCGCGGCATCGCTCGCCGGGGTCGCCGAGCTGCACGCGTAGGTGGCACAGAGCGCCAGCGTGGGTCGGATGCGCTTCCCGCCGGCTTCGATCAGGTGTGCTGCGACGTCGGCGAGGAAGGGATCGGCCGTCCGGACGGCGCCACGGAGCGCATCCTCGACCCTCGAGAGATCATGGGTGAGCGGCGCCAGTTCCACGGCTGGGGCCGGGTGTGCAGCTGCTCCCGACCCTGTCATGCAACCACGCTACGCAGCAGCGGGAACATTCTCCAACCCGAGAACGCTGACAGTGTGAACAATCGGTTTCCCTTCGACGAGACGCTTGTCGTCAAGATCGCCGGGGGATGGCCGATTACACTGCCCGCATGGCATCTGGCGCCGGTTCCCCAACCGACGCGAGACGTCTATCCGACTGACGAGAGGCGGATCAGTACCGTGTTCGAGCGCTTCACCGATCGAGCCCGCCGAGTGGTCGTCCTGGCGCAGGAAGAGGCGCGCCTGCTCAACCACAACTACATCGGGACCGAGCACATCCTGCTCGGCCTGATCCACGAAGGGGAAGGGGTCGCCGCCAAGGCGCTCGAGTCCCTCGGTATCTCGCTCGAGGCAGTGCGCGCCCAGGTGGAGGAGATCATCGGCCACGGCGGGACCGCCCCGTCGGGTCACATCCCGTTTACTCCTCGCGCGAAAAAGGTGCTCGAGCTGTCCCTGCGTGAGGCGCTCCAGCTCGGCCACAACTACATCGGCACGGAGCACATCCTCCTCGGTCTCATCCGTGAAGGTGAGGGTGTTGCCGCGCAGGTGCTCGTGAAGCTCGGCGCCGATCTGTCGCGCGTCCGCCAGCAGGTCATCCAGCTCCTTTCCGGTTACGCCGGGTCGAAGGAAGGCGCGCCGCAGGGCGGCACGGGCTCGGGCGAGGCGCAGCCCTCGGGTTCGCTCGTGCTCGACCAGTTCGGCCGCAACCTCACACAGCTCGCGCGCGACAAGAAGCTCGACCCGGTGATCGGGCGCGAGAAGGAGATCGAGCGCGTCATGCAGGTGCTGTCGCGACGCACGAAGAACAACCCGGTGCTGATCGGCGAGCCGGGCGTGGGCAAGACCGCGATCGTCGAAGGTCTCGCGTCGGACATCGTCGGCGGCGACGTGCCGGAGACGCTCCAGGGCAAGCAGCTCTACACGCTCGACCTCGGCGCGCTGGTCGCCGGTTCCCGCTACCGCGGCGACTTCGAGGAGCGCCTCAAGAAGGTGTTGAAGGAGATCCGCACGCGCGGCGACATCATCCTGTTCATCGACGAGCTGCACACACTCGTCGGTGCGGGCGCGGCCGAGGGTGCGATCGACGCCGCGAGCATCTTGAAGCCGATGCTCGCGCGTGGTGAGCTCCAGACGATCGGTGCGACCACGCTCGACGAGTACCGCAAGCACCTCGAGAAGGACGCCGCGCTCGAGCGCCGGTTCCAGCCGATCAAGGTCGAGGAGCCCACGGTCGCGCACACGATCGAGATCCTCAAGGGGCTGCGCGACCGGTACGAGCAGCACCACCGGGTCACGATCACCGACCAGGCGGTCGTGGCCGCGGCGAACCTGGCCGACCGCTATATCTCCGACCGTCACCTGCCCGACAAGGCGATCGACCTCATCGACGAAGCCGGATCGCGCCTGCGCATCCGTCGCATGCAGGCACCGCCCGACTACCGCGAGCTCGAGGACGAGATCGCGGCCACGCGGAAGGACAAGGAAGCCGCGATCGAGGCTCAGCAGTTCGAACGCGCCGCGAACCTGCGCGACCGCGAGAAGGAATTGCTCGATCAGCGCACCAGCAAGGAGAGCGAGTGGCGCTCCGAGGGTGTCGACCTCTTCAACGAAGTCACCGAGGAATCCATCGCCGAGGTGCTCGCGCTCTGGACCGGCATCCCCGTGTACAAGCTCACCGAGGAGGAGACCGCCAGGCTCCTCCGCATGGAAGACGAGCTGCACAAGAAGATCATCGGGCACAACGAAGCGATCCGCGCAGTGTCGCAGTCGATCCGCCGCACGCGCGCGGGTCTGAAGGACCCGAAGCGCCCGTCGGGCTCGTTCATCTTCCTCGGGCCTTCGGGTGTCGGCAAGACCTACACCGCCAAAGCGCTCGCTGAGTTCCTCTTCGGTGACGAGAAGGCGCTGATCCAGCTCGACATGAGCGAGTACATGGAGAAGCACACCGTGTCGAGGCTGGTCGGTTCGCCTCCGGGCTACGTCGGCTACGACGAAGGTGGGCAGCTCACCGAGGCCGTGCGACGCAAGCCGTTCTCCGTCGTACTCTTCGACGAGATCGAGAAGGCGCACGCCGACGTGTTCAACACGCTCCTCCAGATCCTGGAAGACGGGCGCCTCACCGACGCGCAGGGTCGCACGGTCGACTTCAAGAACACGGTGATCATCATGACGTCGAACCTCGGTACCGCCGACCTGCGCAAGGCGTCGGTCGGGTTCGGGCGCGCCGACGAAGCGGTCACCTACGAGAGGATGAAGGACAGGGTCATCGAGGAGCTCAAGCGCAGCTTCCGGCCCGAGTTCCTGAACCGCATCGACGAGGTGATCGTCTTCAACGAGCTCACATTGGCTGAGGTCACCGAGATCGTCGACCTGCTCATCCAGCGGGTGCAGGAACAGCTCGACGGCCAGGGTCTCGGGCTCGAGCTCACCAACGACGCGAAGATGCTCCTCGCCGAGAAGGGCTACGACCCGGCGCTCGGCGCTCGGCCGCTGCGCCGGGTGATCCAGCGCCTGGTGGAGGACCCGCTCTCCGAGAAGATCCTGTGGAAGGAATTCCACGCCGGCGAGACGATCATCGTCGATGTGCTCGACGGAGAGATCGTCTTCCGCGCCATCGAGGGGATCGAGCCCCCGCCCGTGGAGCTCGCGGGTAGCGGGTCTGAAGGAAGCTGACGCCTCTTTCTCGATCGCGTCATCCCATCGTGAAGCGTCTGCTGGTTCTCCTCGTCGCGCTCGTCGCGCTCTTGACGGGTTGCAAGGTGGATACCGCAGTGACGATCGACCTCCACGACGACGGCAGCGGCGTCGTCACGGTGCGCGCCACGCTCGACGCCGAGGCGGTGGGGGAGGCGGAGGTGGGCGGCGGCAAGCTCGAGGACCGCGTGCGGTTGGATGACGTCACCGCCGCGGGATGGACCGTGTCCCCATGGGTGCGGAGCGACGCGGGCACCGCGCAGATCGAGCTGTCGAAGCCGTTCTCGTCGCCCGACCGGGTGGCGGGGATCATCACGGAGATCAGCGGGGCGAACGGTCCGTTGCGCGACGTCCGGGCGAC
The DNA here is from genome assembly GCA_040880805.1 of Acidimicrobiia bacterium. Taxonomy (NCBI): domain Bacteria; kingdom Bacillati; phylum Actinomycetota; class Acidimicrobiia; species Acidimicrobiia bacterium. The sequence continues at coordinate 44,850 of JBBDHW010000008.1, forward strand.
CCGGGATCGTGGCGCGGCGTCGACGAACTATGGCGTGACCGGCGCGATCGACCTCGCCGCGATCGGGACGGGTGTCGCCGCCGACCCGGATCTCGTGGCCGCGCTCACCAACCAGCAGGTGGACGTGAACGCGATCGACCAGTCGTTGCTCGCGGAGCTCCGGAATGCGGTGTCGGTGAGCGTGGTCGTGAACTTCCCCGACGGTTCGAGTACGACCATCAACGGGGTCGCGGGACAACGGGTACCGATCGATTTGTCCACCTCGATTCTGAACACCCGCCGCCTCGCGCTGCTCGGGCTCGCGGCCGTGCTCGTCGTCCTCGCGATCGTCGCGCTCCTCGTTGGGAGGCGCCGCCGGCGCGCCCGCGGACCGATCCACCGCTTCGACGTGCACGCGCGCGACGGCGAGACAATGCGGTAGCGCCGCATGGGTGTCATACCCCTCACGTACCGTCCGGGCATGAGCAAGACCGTGCACCGCTGCGGAGAGTGTGGCTGTGAGTCGCCGCGCTGGCTGGGGCGGTGCCCCGCCTGCGAGGCGTGGGGCACGCTCGTGGAATGCACCCAGCCGGTGGCCCGCGCAGGTCTCACGGCTGCCAGCGCTCCGGTGCCGATGTGCGACGTCAGCACGCACACCGCGGTCGCGCGGCCTACCGGCCTTCCCGAGCTCGATCGCGTGCTCGACGGTGGGCTCGTGCCCGGCTCGGTCACGCTGCTCACCGGCGAGCCCGGGATGGGGAAGAGCACGCTCCTGCTCCAGGCACTCGGGCGCATGGCCGAGCGGGGAGCACGGTGCCTGCTGGTCACCGCGGAGGAGTCGTGCGCGCAAGTCCGTCTGCGGGCCGAGCGCCTCGGTTCGCTCGCGCGCGAGCTGCTGGTGGTGTCGGAAACATCGCTTCCCCACGTGCTCGCGCACGTCGAGTCGGTGCAGCCCGACGTGCTGGCGCTCGACTCGATCCAGACCGTCCTCGATCCCGACCTTCCCGGTGCTCCAGGCTCGGTCACCCAGGTCCGCGACTGTGCCTACCGGCTCGTGCAACTGGCGAAGGAGCGAGCGCTCTCGACCGTTCTCGTGGGTCACGTCACCAAGGAAGGCACGCTCGCGGGGCCGCGCGTGCTCGAGCACGTCGTCGACACGGTGCTCGCCTTCGACGGCGACCGCGGCCACGCGCTGCGAATGTTGCACGCGTTGAAGCACCGGTTCGGGCGCACGCACGAGCTCGGATTGTTAGAGATGACCGCGCGTGGGCTCGTCGACGTTCCCGACGCGTCATCACGGTTCCTCCTCGATCGGCGTGCCGGCGCGCCCGGTTCCGCGGTCGCCGTGGTGCTCGAAGGAACCCGTCCGTTGCTCGTCGAGGTGCAGGCCCTGTTCGCTCCCGACTCCCTGTCTCCTCGGCGCTTCGCAGCCGGCATCGATCCCGCGCGCCTCGCGATGCTGCTCGCGGTGCTCGATCAACACGGCGGAGTGAACACCGCGAAGGCCGAGGTCTACGCGAGCGTGGCCGGCGGCCTGCGTGTCACCGAGACCGGCGCTGATCTCGCGCTCGCGCTCGCGATGGGGAGCGCGCGACTGAAGCAGCCGGTCGTCGAGGGCACGGTCGCGATCGGCGAGATCGGCCTGGGCGGCGAGGTGCGTGCCGTCGCGCAGCTCGAGCGCCGGCTCGACGAAGCCGCGCGTCTCGGCTTCACGCACGCGCTCGCGCCACCGTCCGCGCGACTACGGCCCGGACTCTATGTCGTCCCGGTGCACGACGTGTCGGAAGCGTTGGCGCGGGGCCTCGGGTAACGGCTCACCTCGGATTTGTTTGCGCGGCCGGACCGAGCGGTTCCCGCACCCAGCGCCTGCGACGGCTCTGGTGGCGTTGGCGTGCTGGGCACCCCGAGGCGTTCTTGAGCATGAGTGTCGTACCCGGTGTTTAGGGTTGGGGGTTGTTTCGGACGTATCAGGCGGTGTTGCAGCCCACGGCGGGGCAGGGGTTGCGGTT